>JBDHLU010000011.1:0-69398 GCA_039656555.1 Gemmatimonadota bacterium
ACTTCACCGTCTCCGCCGCAACGCGCGCATCCTTTGCTCGCCACCTGCCCCTTGCCTCGACATGCGGGGCACGGCCGCGTAACGGCGAACCCCCCTTGCCCAAACGCGATCGTTCCGCGCCCGTTGCACTCGGTGCACGTATCGATGGTTGCGCCGCGCGCGGCCCCGGAGCCTCCACACGCGGGACACGCCTCACTCACCGTGATCGTGATGGGTATCTTGCCGCCAAGCACAGCGGTCCGGAACGGGATTTCCACGGTGGATTCGATCGGCTCCGCGACCGTCGCACGCTTTCCTTTTCCAAAGATGGAACTGAAGAGATCTCCGAGACCGCCAAAGCCCGTCAGCCCACTGAAATCGAAATCCTCGAAGCCCTGCGTCGCCCCACCGCCACCACCGCGTCGCGCCGAAAACCCTCCGGGACCGGCACCGAACGCCCCGTAGCGCCGCATCGTGTCGTATTTCTTGCGCTGGTCGGCATCGCTCAACACCGAATACGCCTCAGAGATTCCCTTGAAGCGTTCCGCGGCTGATGGGTTGTCGGGATTAGCATCCGGGTGGTATTGCTTGGCGAGGTTCCGATATGACTTCTTGATCTCGTCTTCGGTGGCCTTGTCGCCGACGCCTAGGATCTGGTAGAAATCCTTCGCCGCAGCCATGGGCTAGGCGTCGCCTTCTTCGGCTTGCAACATGTGGACAAGCACGCGCGCCGGACGCAGCAGCGATCCGCCAAAGCGGTACCCCGCCTGCACGACGTTGGCCACCATGCCATCGTCTTCTTCGGAGGTCGTGGGGACCATACCGATGGCCTCGTGCTCGTTCGGATCAAACTTGTCACCCGGAACGCCCACGCGTTTGAGCCCCGAGAGTTCCAGGTGCTGCAACAACTTGCGTTCGACCATCTCGATACCGTCGATCACGTCTTTGGTTGACGCCTCAGCCAAATCCAAGTTCACGACCCGGTTCAGGTCGTCGAGCGCTTCGAGCACGTTCAACGCGAGGTCGGCCTGCGCCCTGGCTCGCATGTCCTGACGCTCTCTTGCCGTGCGCTTCCGGAAGTTGTCGAATTCGGCCGCCGTCCGAAGGAGCTGATCCCTGGCCTGGTCGAGGGCTTCCTCGAGCCGCTGGATGGCCTCTTCGGGCGGTTCGACCAGCTCGACGCTTTCCGACAGAGGTGTCAGGGGATCTTCGTGCGGATCTGCAGTGACCTCGGCTTGATCGATCGGGTCTTCTTGTTTCTTCTTCATATATCCTGGCAAGTCTCGCAGTTGGCGTGGATCAGCCCATAATAGCGAGGATTATACCATCTTGGGCTGCCGTTCTGACAGTGGGCGGTCGCTCACCTACAGCATCCGACGGAGCAGATCCAGGGCAGCCTGCACCGTTCTCCGTCGCACCTCATGACGGGTACCAGGGATATGCCGTTTCACGGACTCGATCGTGCCGTCCCACGTGCAGGCCAGATACACTGTTCCTACGGGCTTCTCGTCGCTTCCGCCGGCTGGCCCGGCGATGCCCGTAACGGCAATCCCCGCATTGGCATCGAAGCGGTCTACCACCCCCTGCACCATTGCCCGCGCAACCTCATCGGAAACCGCTCCAGCACGCGCCAACTCGTCCGGATCGATTCCTAGGCGGTGGATCTTTGCCTCGTTGGCATAGGTCACCACGCCGCCGGTGAATACGTCTGACGACCCCGGAACCTCCGTCAGCCGTGCTGCGATCAGGCCGCCAGTACACGATTCCGCTACCGCCAGTCGGGCTCCTCTCGCTCGCAACTCGGCAAGAACGAGCGCCGCCAGGTCGTCTTCGTTCATCCCGTAGAGTTGGTGGCCCAGTATTGGCCGCAAAGCCATCTCGGCCGCGTCCAGGGCACGAGCCACGAAATCATGGGCTCCCGTGGCGGTGAGACGGATGTCGACGCCCTCGAGCGAGGGAAGGAATGCGACTTCCACGTCGTTGATGGCGAGGAGGTGCTCGCCCAGGTTGTCGGCCAGCAACGATTCGCTCACGCCGGTCGTACGTAGGGTGCGCGATACCATGACAGTTTCCGAATCCGCTAGCGCGGCGAGGCGAGGCACCAAATGCTCCTCCGTCAGGGCCTTGAATTCGCGCGGCACACCCGGCAGGAGCACCACAGTCCCCCGGTCCGTCGCGATCCACAACCCCGGCGCAGTGCCAAACGCGTTCGCCAGCACCTCAGCGCCTTCGGGCACCTGGGCTTGTTTTCGGTTCGACTCCGGCATCGGCCCGCGGCGGAAGCGCGCAAACCTCGCCTCGATGTCGCTCAGCACGGTTTGATCAACCCTGAGTTCTAACCCCAGTTCCTCTGCCACGGATTCGCGCGTGATGTCGTCGGTGGTGGGGCCAAGCCCCCCGCTCACGACCGCGAAGCCCGTACGGCTGAGCGCCTCACCTACAGCAGCTCGAATCGAGTCTGGGTTGTCGGCGACAGTTGCCCGCCGAACGACGCGCGCCCCAACAGGAGCCAGGGTGCGGGCAAAAACGGCAGCGTTCGTATCGTGGGTAAAACCGAGGAGAAGCTCGGTGCCTACGGTGACGAATTCAATGTCCATCACCGGGCCGATTCATCGTGGCCCGCGAGAACAGATGCCGGTAGCGAGAGAGATAGACGCCGAGGGAGTACCCAGTAAGGAGTACCGCCACGGCAAGAGAGAAGGCGATGGAAGCACCGAGGAGCCATTCCCACGCGTCCACCAACCGACCGTCCAGACCGACCTCTGCGCGCACGTCCTTCCAGAAAAACCATCCGAGCGCGGTCCCAAGGAAAATGTCCTGAAAAATGGTCTTGAGCTTTCCCGCTCCTGCAGCGGCGATCACCACCCCTCGGTGCTTTGCCACCTGCCGGATGATGGTCATCAACGCTTCGCGCCCGATGATCAGGACCACCGCCCACATAGGCAAGGCCCCCCACCCCCAAGGGATCTCGTATTGTGGTCCCTGGCGGGTAAGCCAATAGATGGGAATCAGCGAGGCGACGAGGAGCAGTTTGTCGGCAAAGGGATCGAGGATCTTGCCAAGCTCGGTGATTTCACCACGGGTGCGCGCGATGTGGCCGTCATAGATATCGCTGATCGCAGCTGCGACGAAGATGAATACCGCGATCAGCTTGGGGAGATATCCCTCGAAGAACGGCAGAACGGCGATGAACGGAGCGAGAAAAATCCTGCCGACGGTCAAGATGTTGGGAAGCGTCCAGATCATCGGGAGTTGCTTAGCTCAGTGTCTTCAACACCATCTTCGCCACCGCCCGCAGCGTTTCGAACACACCGTCGCCGGTGAGTGCCACCGACTCCATGAACGGGGCTCGAGCAATCCACTCGCCGTCGACGTTCTCGCGCAACATGCGACCCTCGTTGTACGGATCCGGCACCGGTGTGTGCAACTCGGGATCATCGATTGGCCAACCCGGATTGAGCTGTGCCTCCAAGTCCGCAATTGGGGAGGCATTCGGGAGGTCACGTTTGTTGTATTGCACGACGAAAGGGATCTTCGTCAGGTCGTACCCGTATTCGGTCATGTTGTCGTACAGGTTCTGCATCGACTCCAGGTTGGCTTCCATTCGTTCGATCTGGCTATCCGCGACAAACACGATCCCGTCAACGCCCTTCAAGATCAGTTTTCTTGACGCGTTGTAGTACACCTGCCCGGGGACCGTATATAGGTGAAACCGCGTCTTGAAGCCGCGAATCGTTCCAAGGTCAACCGGCAGAAAATCGAAAAACAGCGTGCGCTCCGTTTCCGTCGCGAGCGACACCATCTTGCCGCGGGAGTCGGGATTCACCTTACCGTACACGAGTTCGAGATTGGTGGTCTTCCCACCAAGCCCAGGACCGTAGTACACGACCTTGCAGTTTATCTCGCGAGAGGCGTAGTTGATCATCGACATTGATCGTTATCTCCCGCTAGTCCCCAAACAACTTATCAATCTCATCCTCTGCCCCTTCAAGCAACCCACCTTGTTGTTGTTGCCCACCGGATCCCGCACGGTTGAACATTTCCTCGAAAAGTTCGTTCAAATCCAACACCGTTTGTTTGACGCGAAGGCGAACCATGCCAACCGTCGTCCGATTGTCGAACAGCACCACGAGAATCACGCGCCGTGCAATGTCGGCGAGGTACATCGATTCCTTCTCACCCTGATGGAACAATGACGCGAATTCAGGTTCACCAATCATCTTCGCAAGTTGGTCGTTAGCACTGAAGTCTGCGGCAGTTAGCGAAGCAAAGGCCGTCGGATCGAACGACAGCTCCTCCCCCGCATTGGCCAACAACTGGCCCGTACGGTCCACGAGCAACGCACACCGGGAACTCGACTCCTTGAGCAGAGAGTTCAAATGCTCGGTGATCTTGTGGTAATCACTCTCGCCAAGCGACCACGTTCCTGCAGAAGTCTCAGCCAAGCTTCGCCTCCATCCGACGAATGATTCCTTCCGCACGACGCCGAAGCATCGGGTGTTGTTCCCACGACACGTAATCCCGTAACAGTCGCACCCCCTCGACGCTCGGGCGCCCGTTGAGATAGCCCAACGCCGACAGTCGGCGCAAGGGGTGAGGACTGAACAACCCACGACTGTGCCGCCCCATCGAATGCTGCGCCAATAGGGCACCGAAGACCGTCCCGAACCCCAAGGCGAGGAGCATCGCCCGCCAACGCGCACTCACGACATCATTTCCCGTCTGGCCGAAAGGGAGTGCGCGATGGTAACCGCATCGGCGTACTCCAAATCCCCTCCCACTGGAAGGCCCAGCGCGATCCGCGAGACCCGGACGTCCGGGTCGGAAACAACCCCCCGCACTAAGGTCGCGGTGGCCTCGCCTTCCATCGAATGATTCGTGGCCACGATGATTTCCTTGACCGCCGACCCGTTCGCCACGCGCGCCTCGAGTGCGTCTAACCGCAAATCGTCGGGGCCGACACCGTCCAAGGGGGACAGCCTCCCCCCCAAGACATGGTAGTGGCCGCGGAACTCGCCCGTCCTTTCGATTGCCGAGATGTCCGATGCTTCCTCAACCACACAAAGCAGAGATGCATCCCGCCTGGGATCCTCACAGATCTCACAGGGATCGGCCTCACTCAAGTTCCCGCATACGGTACAGGGCCCCACGAGCTCGGCCACCCGTTCGATAGTCGACGCTAGGCGCAGGGGCGCCTCCTTGGGTTGCTTGAGAAGAAAATACGTGAGGCGCGTAGCCGTCTTTCGCCCCACTCCCGGCAGTTTGGCAAACTCCGTGATCAACTCATCAAGCGCCGACACCCTAGCTAGATTGGGAACTGGAATGGAAGGGGCATCCCTCCAGTCAACTTCTTGAGTTCCGCACGATAGACCTCGTCAGCCTTGCGTTGGGCATCCGTGACGGCTGCCACCACCAGATCCTCGAGCATCTCGACGTCACCTTCGGCCACGACGGATGGCTCGATCTTGATCGATTGAACCTGCCCCCGACCATCGGCAGTCACGGTGACCATGCCGCCACCAGCCGACCCGGAAACCGTCTGTTGCGCCAGCTCCGACTGCATTTGCGTGAGCCGGCCCTGCACCTGCTGTCCTAGCTGAAAAAGCTGTGAAATATCTGGCATTCTACCTCAAACTGTGGACCGCTAACTCTAAGTGTATCAACCTAATAGCGCATACGAGCGCCTCGCAACTACTCCAAGAGCTCGAGATCGAGCGCGTCGGCCACCGCATCCAAAGCCGGGTCCTTCCCGCGGTAGACCCGCAGCCGTTCATCTCGGTCAGAATCACGGTTGAGGCGCTGGGCCTCCGGTGGCCGCGGAGCCTCGCCATCCTGCGTAACCGATTGGTAGGCTACCTGCACCGGCCCCCCCATGACTGCGGAGATCGTCCTTGCCACGAACTCCTTGTTCAGCTCGAGGCCCTCGAGGTGAACCGATGATTCGGACACCACAAGGGTCAGCATCCCATTCTCGAACGACGAGGGCGAGGCGTGAGTGAGCGCTTCACGAACCATCCGCCGCTCCTTACCGGTCTCATCCAGTACGCCTGCCCAAGCAGCCTTGATGGATTCGATCGTGAGTGGCCCGGACGCCACAGGTGGGGCGGCCTCCGGCTTCGGCGACGGGCGCGCCCGTGCCGACGCACGCGGATTGGTTGGTGTCGACCGAGCCTGAGCCACCCGGCCCTCACCTCGGAGCGCGGTGATGACCTCCTGCAGCTCCACAGAGCGGTCGAGCAACGTCCATTCGAGCATGAGCGTCTCGACGTGGAGTCTCGCGTTCGGACTCCGCCGCACCGCCAGCTCGGCCTCCGCGAGCAGCTTGAGCATCCGGAGCATGTCACCCTCCGTGAATGTCTCGGCGTGCCGCTCGATGGCATCACGCAGCTCCTCGGTCAAACCCGTGGGCTCCTCACCCAGGATCCTGAGCAACAACGAGCGGAGCACATCGCCAACTCCGCCCACGAGTTCGGCCAGGTCCGCCCCTGCCTCGACGACGCGGGTCACGAACGGGAATACATCGGCCGTCCTGTGCCCGGCCACGATGTCGAGGAGTTCCGCGTAGAGTTCATCGCTGATCAGCCCGAGTGCAGACCTAACGCGGTCTGCCGTGATCTCGTCGTCTCCAAAGGCGAGCGTCTGATCCAGCATCGACAAGGCATCGCGCATCCCACCCTGTGCCGCCCTCGCGATGAGGAGCAAGGCATCCGCCTCCACCTGGAGGTTTTCCTCGCCGGCAACGTACGTGAGCCGGTCGATGATGGCTTGTGGACCAATCCGGCGGAAATCAAAGCGCTGCAGGCGACTCATAACGGGTGCCGCCGTGTTCGTGATTTTCTGGGGGTCTGTCGTCGCAAAGACGAACACGACGCGTGGGGGCGGCTCTTCGAGGATCTTGAGCAGCGCATTCCACGCCTCGCGTGTCAGCATGTGCGCTTCATCGATGATGTAAATCTTGTAGTTGTCCGGCGCCGATGCAGCGTACATGGCCCGCTCGCGGAGCTCCCGAGCGTCGTCTACGCCCCGGTTGGTCGCGGCATCGATCTCGATGACGTCTAGATTGGCCGAGCCTGCCCAGATCCGCTGGCAGGAATCACATGTCCCACAGGGCTCACCGTTGGTGTCGCCATCGGCCGATCGGTTGGGACAGTTCAGCGCCATTGCCAGGATCCGAGCGGCTGACGTCTTTCCAACGCCCCGCGGACCGGTCAACAGATACCCCTGGGCAACACGGTTCTTCACGACCGCACCGGCCAACCCGGCCGCTACGTGTTGCTGAGCGACGAGATCGGCGAAGCGTTTTGGTCGGTACTTTCGGGCGAGTGCAGTATGGCTCATCGACAGGCGGGAAGACGGGAAGGCGGGAAGGCGGGAACATACCCACCTTGATCGCTCTCCAACAGAACGCAAAAGTGCCCCAGGTAACCCGAAGCTGCGCGGAACATCGCTTAGCGCTGCTACCTCTCGGTCCTGACGCGGTTCGCGCGCCCACACCCTCCGGACCTGGGGCGGAAGAAAGATAATCTAAAGTGGAATTGGAGGTTGGAGATGGGAGGTTTCAGTTTCGTAGGCGGGGCGATCAACCTGCCATTTCAGTTCTCCAATCTGAAATCTCAATTCGTAGTTCTACAGGTGCCCTCCCCACTTATCCCATGTCCCGGGAATAACCAGCACCAGTAGCGTGTAGAACTCGAGGCGCCCGAGAAGCATGAGGCCCGCAAGCAGCACCTGTGCCCCAGTGCCAAGGTCGCCGTAGTGTGCCGCCGGGCCGACCGCGCCGAGTCCTGGGCCGATACTCGACATGGCCGCAAGCGCCGCGCTCAATGCCGTCACCAGATCGATGCCCAGAGCTGTCAACAGGGCGGTGCCCACGGCATGGGTGGTGATATACAGCGCCAGATACCCGAGCACGTTCAGCAACACATCGGACCGGACTGGGCGAGTACCGAGTTTGGTGACCAGGATCGCCCGCGGGTGCAGCACCTTCTGCACTTCCCCAACCGCGTGTTTCAGGACAACTGCCACGCGGACGACCTTGAACCCTCCGCCGGTCGATCCGCCCATCGCTCCGGTGAACATCAACCCAAGGAGTATGACCTGGGCAAACACGGGCCACAGGCCGAAGTCGGTCGTCGCAAAGCCGGTGGTAGTGATGATCGCAGTCACGTTGAACACCGAGTCACGGAACACAGACCCATCAAAGGCACCGCCCGCCGCCGCGAGTGTCACGAACACCACCAGAATCGCCCCGAACGCGATCCCCATGTACCAGCGCCACTCGTAGTCACCCAGCATCATCTTTGGAGACCCCGTGAGTGCACGGTAGTGCAAGGTGAAGTTCGTCCCGGCGATCAGCATGAACAGAACGGTTACCCATTGAATCGAATTGGAAAACGCACCCAACGAGGCTGTTTTCGTCGAGAAGCCTCCGGTTGCCAGGCAGCTCATCGCATGATTGATCGCGTCGAACACCGACATGCCGAGCGTCATGTAGATGAGCGCGAGCACGCCGGTAAACCCTGCGTACACACCCCAAAGCAGTCGAGCAGTCGAAGCAATGCGCGGAGTCAGACGATCGCTGGCAATCCCTGGGGTTTCCGCGCGAAATAACTGGGCACCGCCCATTCCTAGCATCGGGAGAATGGCGACCCCGAGAACGATGATCCCCATCCCACCCAACCAATGACTGATACTACGCCAAAACAGAATGCTCCTGGGTAGTTCTTCGATCATCGGAAACACCGTGGCACCGGTAGTGGTGAAGCCCGAGACCGATTCGAAGAACGCTGCCGCCACCGAATCCGTTACTCCCGTGAAGGCAAACGGGAGCGTTCCGGCCACGACAACAGCCAGCCACCCCAGGCCCACGACGGCCAATCCCTCGCGGGGATTGATGGAAACTTTCCTGGGGGTCAGGAACCAGATACCGATACCGACGAGGGCTGTCGTGCCGGCGGCCGCCAACCAGGGGAGCAACAACCCTTCCCCTACCGCATACACCACCGGGAGCAACATCGCCACGGCCGTCCATACGAGAAGGGCGGCAACAATGTGAAGGACCTCTCGGATGTTCACGAGGGAAAGAGCTTGATGACTTCCTGAATGGCGTCCGGAAGGGCAAAGACGACGACCTGGTCGCCGACCCGAACCCTATCCGAACCGCTTGGCACAGTGACCTCCCCACCATGAATGATCGCGGCGACGATGGCCCCCTCGGGGAACTCCAATTCCTTCAATTGGCGGTTCACTATGGGCGCCTCAGCCGACACGTAGAACGCGATCGCCTCAGCGTCAGTGCCCTTGAAGGTCGCAACACGCGTCACGCTCCCCCGGCGCACGAGCCGGAGAATCGCGTTGGCCGCAGACAGTCGAGGGCTAACAACGGCATCCAGCCCGATGCGGCCGGCAAGCGGTACGTACTCACTCTTGTTGACCAGCGTGATGACCTGTTGGGCTCCCGAATGCTTGGCCACCAATGACGATAGAATATTCGTTTCGTCTTTGTCGGTGAGAGCGAGGAACGCGTCCATCCCACCGACGCCCTCGAGCTCCAACAGCTCCACGTCGGTGGCATCACCGTGGAGGATCAACGCTTTGTCCAGCTTCTCGGCAAGTTCCTGGGCGCGTTCACGTTCTGCGACCAACAGGGTTGCCTGCACGCCGTGTTGGTGGAGCAATTGCGCCAGGTAGAACGCTTCAACGCTGCCTCCCGCGATCATCACTCGCTTCAGTTGCGCCCGCTCATGACCGCACAGTTCCAACGCATGCGGTATCTCGTCGACGGTCGTAGCAACATAGAGTTGGTCATTTTCTTGAAGGACTGTAGATCCGTTCGGCACGATCGTTTCACCGTTTCGCTGTACGGCGACCGTCAGCAACGGTCGGTCGCCTTCTTCGACCGCTATGTCTTGGAGTTTACGCCCGACGATCGGGGCCTCGGGAGCGAGCTGCAGGCCGAGGACTTGTACGGCGCCATCAGCGAACACCGCAATGTCAGTCGCCGCCGTGGCCTGCAACAACCGGATGGTTTCGAGGGCCAACTCGCGTTCGGGATTGATCAGAACATCCACACCGAACCGTTCGGGGTAAAGGTGTTGGGCCTGGCCGTAGAAATCCGGATTCGAGACGCGGGCTACCTTGACGATCCGATGCTCGCTTCGAGCGGTCATGCAACACACGAGGTTGACCTCGTCCATGTTGGTGACGGCAATGAGCAGACCCGCCTTCTGAATCCCAGCTTGTTCCAGTACCGCCGGGCTCGTCCCACTCCCCACAATCACGGCCACGTCGAGGTGACTGGAAACGTAGTCGAGGCGATTCGGATCCACATCCACCACGACGACGTCGTGCCGTTCGTTCGTGAGACGTTCGGCTACGTGATACCCGACTTCACCAGCACCAACCACAATGACCCTCATATGCCCCGAATCATGCTGGTGTCCGCCTCAATTCGCAATCTCACTCGCCATGATACTGGCTGCGCGCCCGACCTCCTCGTGCGTCACATTCAAATGAAACACGGCACGCACGCGCTTGGTCCCGAATTCCACGAGACGCAGACCGGCTGCCTCGAGTTTGGCAACAGCCGACGCCGCGTCATCTTTTCCGCGAAGTTTGACGATCACGATGTTGGTTTCAGGCGTAACTATATCCAGCAAGGGATGGTCGCTCAACAGTGACGCCCAGAGCCTCGCGTGTTCGTGATCTCTGGCCAGCCGATCCAGATGATGATCCAGCGCGTATAGACACGCTGCCGTCAACATCCCGGTCTGCCGCATCCCTCCCCCCAGGCGCTTTCGGACCTCCCAGGCCCGGTCGATCGTGTCCGCATCACCGATCAAACAGCTTCCCACTGGGCATCCCAGCCCCTTAGAGAACGACACCATGACCGTGTCGGCACCCTGAGCAATGCGATCCAACGAGACGCCCTGCGCAACCGCAGCGTTCCAGATCCGAGCCCCATCCAGGTGCAATGGCACTGCGCGACGCCGCGCCACCTCTACGAGGTCGGTCCACATATCCACGGGAGCTACCCTGCCTCCCGCCGAGTTGTGGGTGTTCTCGACCGACATCATCGAAATCCGTGGCGTATATCGTGAGGGTCCTCGCCACGCAGCATCAGCGAGCGCGGCGGTCAACATGCCGTCGGGAGTGGATACCGGTCGCGCCTGGACCCCTGAAACGACGCTGAGCGCTCCCAACTCGTAGTGAATCAGGTGGGCGTCCTGTTCCAAGAGAATTTCGGTGCCGGGCTCGGAGAGAAGCCACACGGCTGTTTGGTTTGCCTGTGTTCCCGATGGGAAAAACAGTGCTGCATCCCGACCAAACATATCGGCCACACGTCGCTCCAGCTTCGCGGTCGTCGGATCCCCGTCCAGAACATCGTCGCCCACTTCGGCGTCCATCATAGCGCGTCGCATGGAATCGGACGGCTTCGTGACGGTATCGCTCCGTAGATCGATCACGCGAGAATGGCGAGCTGCACGCGTTGCCGCCGCATCAGGTCGTAGGTCTCGGCCACTTCTCCACCGACTAGGAAAGCGACCGCGGTGTAATAGACCCACAACACGCCGAGCAACACCGCAACGGCGTTGGCATTCGAGAGAAGCCTATCGAATGTGGCAAAGTTGGCCAGATAGAGCGTGAATAGCACCTTCGCGATCTCGAAGCTCAACGCAGCGACCGCTGCAGCCACGATGGCCGTGTCCCACCGGATCGGACGACTGGGCAACACGATGTAGACGACAAAGAAGAGAAACATCCCGACGGCAAACGTGGACAGCTCGGATACGAACCGACCGACCCACGGCGCGTTCGCGAATGACACCGTGAGGACTGCGTTCGCCACGACTAGCGCCAACGACACCACAACCATCACCAGATCGATGCCCTTGCCAACCAAAAAAGAGCGGCTCTCCTCGGTATCGAACACCTCGTTGAGTGCCGAACGGGCACCGGCGAACAACCGGGTGGCAAACCAGAGAAAGATCGGCAGGCCGTACAAAGACAGTTGGGCGCGGCTCGAGATCACCCCCTCGATGATGTCTTCCAGCCGTTGGACAGACTCGCTCGTCCCACCTCCCGGAAGGAGCGCGTCCATAATCTGAACGATGTCGGTGACGGATTCCTCCCCGGCATGCAACACGAACCCAAGCGTGGCCACCAAGAGAATGGCAAAGGGCAAGGCGGCCAAGAGCGCCTCGAACGTGAGGGCACTGGCCAGGAAGAGGATGTTGTCCTCATAGGCTCCGGCAGCGACGCGTCGCGCAAACCCCAGTGGCGAGAAGGCCCACCCACGGCGAACCCGAACCGGCAACGTTGTATCGGGCGTTGTCGGCTAGTCCTCGACCTCTTCGGCGGCGGTCACTTTCCGTCTAGAACGAGACTCCGATAGCCGTCGCTCCAGTTCATCGCGCGCCGAACTCACGGCCGCCTTTCCGGCATCCACTGCCTCCTGCGCATCCGTGCGCCGCTCCGTGAGGCCATCGCGTACGGACTCGAAACCATCTTCGAATCGCTGCTTGGCATTTTCATAGCCGTCTCCGACGCGCTCCGTCAGATCATCGACGGCCTCGCTCGCACGATCGCGCACACGGCGGCCTCGTTCGCCAATCACCTTGCGTGTTTCCTCGCCACTTTGCGGAGCCAACAGCAACGCTGCCACCGCCCCGAGCGCGGCACCAAACAAGAACGCTCCAACCCCACTCGAACGCTCAATCACAATCACTGGCCTGTCATCATGTCCCATAGGAGCCCCCCAGAAACGTACTCTATTGCGTTGTCCTAATTGAATTTAGTCGCCAGTCCCGCGAGCGTCAAAGAGCGATGGTGAGACCGTCGTAGGCGGGCAAGATGCCTTCGGGCAGGCGTCGCTCCAAGTCACCATGTGTAAACTTGTGCGTCAAGTGCGTGAAATAGGTCTGTGGTGCGTCGATGCTTTTCGCTACTTCGATCGCTTCGTCGATCGAAAGATGTGTCGCATGGGGCCGTTCCAACAACGCGTTCAGTATCAAGACCTTAACGCCATACAACACCTCGACGGCACGATCGGAAACCGACTTAGCATCGGTCACATACCCTATGTCGCCAACACGATACCCGAAGACCGCCGTCCCGCCGTGATCGATTTCGACCGGGATCACCGGCATACCCGCAATCTCCACTTCGTCCCACGGCGCCAGCGGCCGTAGTTCGAGATCAGGCTTTGAAGTGCCACGCGCCGGCTGAACCGACGGATCGAAGATGTAGCGGAATCGCGCCTCGATCTCTTTCAGCGTCCATTCCGGTCCCAGCAACGACAGACTGCCTCGCTTGATGGAAACGGCCCGAAGGTCATCGATTCCATGTACGTGGTCGGCATGCCCGTGGGTGTACAGTACGGCGTTCACACCGTCGATCCCGGACGCTACCAGTTGCAGGCGAAGTTCCGGCGGTGTGTCGATGAGAATCCGCTTGCCGGCGTTGTCCTCGATGACGGCCGCAGTTCGGGTCCGGCGATCGCGTGGATCGCTGGACGTACAAACCCTGCAATCACAGCCGATGACCGGAACACCGAAAGACGTGCCCGACCCGAGCACGGTGAGACGCATCGACTAGATGGTCTCCACCTTTAGTAAGTTGGTCGTGCCCGGAACGTCGAACGGAACGCCCGCGGTCACGATGACACGGTCGCCCGCTTGAACGAACCTACGCTCCAGCAGTTCTTCGCGCGCACGCCCTAACATGGCGTCATAAGTCGGGACCTCGCGCACCAGAACCGGGGCAACACCCCATACGAGGGACAGGTAGCAACACGTCTCGGGTTCGGTCGACAACCCGAGTATGGGGGGTACCGGCCTGTGGGCGGAAATCTTTCGGGCCGTAAACCCGCTCTTGGTGAAACACACGATCGCCGGAACATCGAGCAGCGTCGCCGCCACCGTCGTCGCAGATGCGATGGCATCA
Organism: Gemmatimonadota bacterium; assembly: GCA_039656555.1. GTDB lineage: Bacteria > Gemmatimonadota > Gemmatimonadetes > Gemmatimonadales > GWC2-71-9 > CAMYLY01. Next base: position 13,924 of record JBDHLU010000011.1, read on the forward strand.
TCCGCTGCTGACGTGCGGTCACCGGATCGGAAATGCGAACGACGCGCATTGGGAGGAAACTCGTCGAACGACTGTTCGACCTCGACAATGATGCGAGCCATCGCCTTGACTGTAGCGACGGGGTACTGTCCGATTGCGGTCTCCCCCGACAACATCACTGCATCGGTCCCATCGAGAATCGCGTTGGCTACGTCGGACGCTTCGGCACGGGTCGGACGTGGGTGCTGAATCATCGATTCGAGCATTTGCGTCGCCGTGATGACCGGGCACGCGTGATCGTTGGCCATGCCAATCAATCGCTTCTGCGTCAGCGGCACCTCTTCAAAGGGCAGCTCCACGCCAAGGTCGCCGCGGGCTACCATCAGGACGTCACTCACGTCCACGATTCGTGGGAGGTCGTCGACGGCCGCAGCCTTCTCGATCTTCGCCACGACGTTGACCCCGGGCGGAATCAACTTCCGGATGCCCTCGATATCTTCCGCACGGCGCACGAACGACACGCCAATAAAGTTGGCTCCGTAATCGATGGCCACCTTCAGTGTTTCACGATCAACATCGGTCACGGTCGGGGCGCTGACGTTGACCCCCGGGAGATTGATGCCCTTGTTCGACAGCAGCTGTCCTCCATGTCGAACCACGGCGTGGACACGATCACCCTTGATGTGCTGTACCTCGGCGGCAATGAGACCGTCGTTCAACAGCACCCGAGACCCGGGTTCCACATCGTTCGCCAATTCTGGATAGGTGGTTGGGATCTCGTCGCTCGTAGCCGACGACTCGGGCGCAAAAACAACCTTCGCACCGTCGGCTAATTCGAGGGGTTCCGGGAGGGTGCCAACACGAATGCGTGGTCCGCGTAGATCCACCAACACGCCAACATGACGGTCCATCTTCTCGGAGAGCGCCCGAACGCGTTCGATCCAACTGCACCAAATTGCGGGCGAGCCGTGTGAACTGTTTATGCGAACCACATCGACACCCGCCTCCAACATCTGTCGCAGCACCGCCTCATCCGCGGAAGCCGGTCCCAACGTGGCGACGATCTTGGTCCGTCTCATATGCTCTCACTCATTTGATTCCGTTTGCTCCAACCGCTTGACCAGCGCCGGCAGGGCCGCGCCTGCTCTTTCGACCCAGGCAACCGTGGTAGCCTGAGAAAGTGGAGTCCGATCGGGGTTTATCTCAATCACGCTAGCGCCCTGCCGTTGCGCAACCAGTGGAAGCTCGGCAGCGGGGTACACGATGGCCGAGGTACCCACGACGAGTACGGCGTCTGCAGCTTCGACAGACGCCCACGCCGACCGTACCGCATTATCGGGCAGCGATTCTCCAAACCACACTACCCCAGGACGGATCGGGGCGCCGCACGCGTCACAGACCGGAGCCGCGGTCGAGTGATCGGCCCCCGCTGATGCGCCGAACTGCGACGGATCCCAAGGATGCCCTTCGTCACTGCAGCGGAAGGCCTCCAGTGATCCGTGTAGCTCGATGACCTCTGACGACCCTGCCCGTTGGTGAAGACCGTCTACATTCTGCGTAATGATCGTGAAACGTTCGAAACGCAAGGCGAGTCGGACGAGAGCGTCGTGGCCCGCATGGGGCGAAACCGCACGCGCTCGCCGCCACCGTTCGAAGTACCAATCAAAGACAAGACTTGGGTTGTGGGCAAACGCCTCTGGAGTCGCCAATTGCATCGGGTCGTAGCGAGACCAAAGCCCCGTGAGTGCATCACGAAACGTTGGCACCCCGGATTCCCGTGACATACCAGCACCCGTGAGAACGACGACACGCTGAGCATCCGCCAAGCATTCGGCGGATCGTGTGAGGGGGTCAGCGCCTGACACTGACCGGGACTGCTAGGAGGCTGCGACCGGGTCGCCGGCGGGATAGGTACGCGCCACGTATCCGTTCAAGATCTCCTGAAACTCCTCGACGATACGATCCCCCTTGAGGGTCACCGACAATTCACCATCGATGTAGACAGGAGCTTTCGGTTCTTCGGCTGTGCCTGGCAGCGATATCCCGATGTTCGCGTGTTTCGACTCTCCGGGACCGTTCACGACGCAACCCATCACGGCAACGCGCATCGTTTCGACACCGGGGTGTTCCGCACGCCAGACTGGGATCCGATCCTCGAGGTAGTCCTGGATCTGCTCGGCCATTTCCTGGAAGAACGTGCTCGTCGTCCGACCGCACCCAGGGCACGCCGTTACTTGCGGCAAGAAAGCTCGGAGATCGAGCGATTGCAGAATCTGCTGCGCTACGCGCACCTCTTCCGTGCGGTCGCCGCCCGGAGCCGGTGTGAGTGAGATCCGAATCGTATCGCCGATGCCCTCCAGGAGTAGGGCACCCACCGCCGCGGCACTCGCCACCACACCCTTGGTACCCATCCCCGCCTCGGTCAGTCCAAGATGTAACGGATAGTCAGAGAGTGGTGCCAGAAGACGATAGACATCTATCAAATCCTGGACCATCGACATCTTGACCGAGAGGAGAATCCGATCGTGGGCGAGCCCAGCCTCTTCCGCGAGGGCGGCCGAACGCATCGCGCTCTCTACCATGGCCTCGAACATCACGTGGCGGGCCTCCTTGGGTGTCTTGCTCGCCGCGTTCGCATCCATGAGCTCGGTCAACAGCGCCTTGTCGAGCGACCCCCAATTGACCCCAATGCGCACCGGCTTGTCAGAGTCGAGGGCGACTTCGACGATCATCCGGAAATGCTCGTCGCGTCGCTTCGCGCCGACGTTTCCTGGATTGATCCGGTATTTGGCGAGCGCCTCGGCACAATCGGGGTACTTCGTGAGAAGCAGATGACCGTTATAGTGAAAATCGCCGATGATCGGTACGGTCACGCCGTCATCGCGAAGCTGACGCGTGATCTCCGGTACTGCCCGGGCCGCGGCGTCGTTGTTGACCGTAACGCGGACGAGTTCGCTGCCGGCTTCGGCCAGCGCCGCCACCTGCTCCACGGTTGCTGCGACGTCCGCTGTGTCGGTGTTGGTCATGGATTGGACGACGATCGGGTGGCATGACCCGACGGGGACGTCTCCAACCCAGACTGATACGGTCTGACGGCGTGCTACCAGAGGCATTGCAAGCGGGACCTAGCCGACGTTCTCCCAGTCTACTGTGTAGGCGCCGTTGCAATGCACGCATTTGAGGTGGGGGGTATCCGGGGGCGCCATGTCGGCCCTCGACTGGCAAGCCGGGCACACGACGTAGGTCAGGCCGTGGTTTTCCTCAATGGCTCGTTGCGCGCCACGTTGCGTGTCTTGCCACTCGACCACCGTCCACATGGACGGTCGCACTTCGGAAAGCACCAACATGTCTCGCGGCACCGCCACGTTGTTCTTTTGAACGTCGAGCACAATCATAGCTGTGCTTCCCATCTCGTTCACGATCGGGTACCAAGCTCCGCGCCGAAGTCCGTGCGCGCCAGGTTTGGGCCGTGCCCATTTGTCCAGTGCCATTGCTGACCTCATTTGACCGTCTCCTCAGCTAGAGAATCTAGCGCTGGTATGACCGTATGCACAAAAAATGCGGGGGACCCAAGGCCCCCCGCCGTGTCGCATGTCACAAAGCTTGTCCCGAATAGCCTATCCACACTCTGAGTAGCCGCAGACGTGACATTTCACGCAGCCCTCGGCGAACTCCAGCTGAGACCCACAATCGGGGCAGGCTCCGGCGTGCTGCTCTGCGTTCTGGACGTCAAACGCGAATTGCTCGCCACCTCGCGTTTGGCCCACCTGCTGGACGACCTGCACCGGCGCGCCATCGCCTTCGGTGGGCGCCTCGAGGAGCTCCTGCTGCACACCCTGTTTGTCCTGCATGTAGCGTTCGATCGCAATGCCGATGGCATCGGGGACCGAGAGCACCTTGTTCGGGCCAAGACCCGTAATCCGGTCGGACGAGATGCCCCGAAGCTGGCGGTAAATCTGCTTCAGTGGGATGCCGGAACGCAGGGCCAATGAAATGAGCCGGCCTATAGCCTCGACATCCGCCATCAGGGCGCCGCCCGCCTTGCCGAGGCTCATGAACACCTCGAATGGTTGCCCTAAGTCGTCTTCCGTAATCGTCACGTAGATCGTACCGAGCGGCGATTCGAGGCGTCGCGTCGCGCCCTTGAGCAGCTCTGGGCGGGAGCGCTTGGCACGGCGCTGGAGGTTCTCGGACTCGACCTCGTGAAGCTGTTGCTTGGTGCGGCTGAGTTCGGCCTCGAGTTCGGCGATCGTGGCCTTGAGTTGGGCATGTGCCTCGCGTGACGGCGTGTCGCCCACGGCCTGCTCTTGTACCTTCTTGGCAGTTTTCCCCGTAGAAAGGACCTGCATGTCGCGACTGCCGTCGCGATATACAGTTACGCCCTTGCAGTTCAGGGCGAAGGCCATTTCGTAGATCTCCCGCACGTAACTTTCGGCAGCCTCATTCGGGAAGTTGCAGGTTTTCGAAATCGCCGAGTCGGTGTACCGCTGGAATGCCGCCTGCATCTTGATGTGCCATTCGGGCGTGACGTCGTGCGCGGTCACGAACACGCGCTGCCACTGTTTGGGAACCTCATCGAAGTGGATATGCCCGGATTCGGCGATCCGTGTCATGAGATCGTCCGAATACCAGCCTTCGGCTTTGGCGATCTCGACGAAGTGATCGTTGACATCCGGCATGAGCTCGCCGGCTTGGTTCCGCATGAACGCCACGGCAAACAAGGGCTCGATCCCCGATGAGCAACCGGCGATGATGGAAATCGTACCCGTGGGTGCGACGGTCGTGAGGTTACAGTTGCGGAGGCGGCGTTCCGGGCGAACACGCTCTCCATTGGGCCGACGGGCGCACGTTGCATCGGGGCCCCAGATGCTCTTCTCCCATTCCGGGAACGTGCCGCGCACGGCCACCAATCGTTCGCTCTCAACCTTCGACTCATCGTCGACAAAGGCCTGGAGCTTTTCGGCCCATCGGATGGCCTCTTCCGAGTGGTACGGGACGCCCAGCTCGATGAGAAAATCTGCCCACCCCATAATGCCGAGCCCAATTCGGCGGATCCGATTCGCGAGGTCGGTGATTTCCGGAAGCGGATACTTGTTGGCGTCTATGACGTTGTCGAGGAAGTGCGTGCACAGGTGCACGGTCTTCCGAAGCCCCTCCCAATCGACCTCGCCGTTGTTGACGAACAGACCAACGTTGATCGATCCCAGATTGCAGACATCGTAGGATAAGAGCGGCTGTTCACCGCATGGATTGGTGGCTTCGTACGACCCGAGGTGTGGCACGGGATTGTATTCGTTCGCGCGATCGACGAAGAAGACTCCGGGTTCACCGGTCTTCCATGCACCGTGGACTATCTTGTCGAACACTTCGCGCGCGTCCAAGTGACCAACCACCTCACCAGTCCGCGGGTGGATCAGGTCGTACTCCGCCTCGTCCTTCACGGCCTTCATGAACGCGTCGGTCACCGCGACGGAGATGTTGAAGTTAGTAATCTGCGTAGTGTCGTTCTTGCACGTGATAAAGTCGAGGATGTCCGGATGATCGACGCGCAGAATGCCCATGTTGGCCCCGCGACGGGTACCACCTTGCTTCACGACTTCGGTGGACGAGTCGTACAGCGACATGAACGACACCGGGCCCGACGCGACACCCATAGTGGAGCGGACGATATCGTCAGTAGGACGGATGCGCGAAAACCCGAACCCCGTGCCACCACCCGATTGGTGGACCAATGCCATATTGCGCAGCGTGTCGTAGATACCGCTCTTGCCATTGGAGAGCGCGTCATCGACGGGAAGAACGAAACACGCCGACAACTGCCCCAGGGGACGACCGGCGTTCATCAGAGTGGGACTGTTCGGCATCCACACGCGTGTCGCCATCAACTCGTAGAACGTCTCGGTCAACGCTTCGACCGCACCCGGACTAGCTCCGTATTGCGCGTCGGCCTCCGCTATGGTTGTCGCCACGCGCCAGAAAAGGTCTTCGGGTCGTTCTACTGGGTTGCCGTTTTCGTCCTTCACCAGGTAGCGCTTCTTGAGCACCGTGATCGCATTGCCGCTCAGTTGCGGTGTCTCGTGTCGCCCAGCATCGCCCGAAATGGCCATAGCGCTCCGCCTCCGTGCCGGAGGAGTTCGAGGTGTGTTATCAAAAACTAGCGCGTGGAGGATTCGGCATAGCCGGAACTTCGGCGCGGGGTGATCAAATTAGAAACTGCATGGTGGCGATGCAAGTGCAGGGGAGTCACCGCAAAGAGGCTCCGAGAACGATTTTGCACATCACAAACCTGTTACATCGAATGGCGCCCGAATTCGCCAGCGCGATGACGCTGCGCCAGCGCCACATAGTGGGCGACGGTCGAGGCAATCCGGTCGCGTAGCACCTCATCGACCGGCCGAACTACTCTCCCCGGAATTCCCAGTACCAATGATCCAGGCGGCACGGCGGTTCCTTCCGTCAACACCGCCCCAGCCCCGATCACCGACCCGGTGCCCACGTGTACGCCGTTCAGCAGAATTGCCCCCATTCCGATCAACGAATCATCTTCAACCGTACACCCATGAAGAATGGCGCGGTGGCCGACCCCGACGCGGGCTCCGATCCGGCAAGGGATGCCCTCATCAACGTGGATCATGCTGAGATCCTGAATGTTCGTCTCTTCGCCGATGGTAATGGGTTCCATGTCGGCGCGCAGAACGCAGTTGTACCACACCGAAGCGCGGGCCCCTAACGAAACCGCTCCGAGAACCTGGGCTCCCGGAGCGATGTACGCGGATGGATCGATCACGGCCGGAAGCTACCGCGCCCGGCAGGTGACACGCATCCAACTCTCCACAGCCCGCCCATTCTTCTGAGCCGGGGTAAACGTCGCTTTTCGAATCTGCTGGTTGATGCCTGCCAGGAATCGCCCATTGGTGGGCCTGGTGCCACGGAAACGGAAATTCGCCACGCTGCCATCCGCCGCGACGTTAACCCACAGCTGCGCTGGCGGGGGCTTGGAGTCGCCCGGCACTTCGACCGAACACACCGCCGTCTGGGCCGGCGCGGTGGTGAAACAATAGTCGTTCATGTTGTACCGGTCCGCTCCGGGGTTCGTGCATTGCGGCTGCGGTATCCGTTCCATGGCGATCGTGACCGGCACCGTGTCGCCGGGATCCACCGTGACCGTCACGTCGAAATCACGATAACCAGATCGGTTGGCAACTACGCGGAGAGAGCCAGGACTGACCTGGATGATATCGCCTGCTACGGCATTCCCGTCGACCTGGATGGTCGCTTGGGCGGGTCTGTCTTGGAGAGCCAACCAAGCTACAGTCGGGAGCGGTGGCACCGAGTCAGCACTCGCCGAATCCGCCGCCGCAGAATCATCAACAATCACAACCGCCGGAGTGGAATCCTGGCCGGGAGCGTTCGACCTGAACCCTAGACGGCTGAAATCAGGAGGCCACTCCGCACCCATAAAAAAGTACCAGTAGCCCCCGGCACCACCTCCACCAAGAAACAGCACAAGCAGCATTCCGACCAACACCCCGCTCCGCTTCTTCTCCTTCTTGGGCACCCGCTTTTCGAGGTCTGGCACCGGGTCCGCCGCCGGGATCGGCGTCGTGGGAGTCGCCGGGAGGGTACTGGGCGGAATGGCTACCGAACCGCGTGCTGGCGAGGGCATGATCGTAGTCGGCAAGTCGGACATCGACTGTGCACGCGATACCGCGACCTGCGCAGTAGGGCGGCCTTCCAGCGCCGCCACCAGTTGATCCGCCGTCGGGAATCGCTCATCGGGGTCCTTCGCCATCATTTTCTGAACGACTTCGAAGAGTGCCCGCTGATCGGACGTGCTGAGTTGCGGAATGGGCAACTCCTCCATGATGTGCTTGTAGCCGATGGAAAACGCGTCTTCACCATCGTAGGGCACTTGACCTGTAAGGCACTGATAGGCGACGACACCGAGTGAATAGATGTCACTCCGCCCATCCAGAGGTTGCGCCCGTGCCTGCTCCGGACTCATGTAGTGCGGCGTGCCGATCGACATGCCAGTTCCCGTGAGTCGCGTACCACTTGCCGCCTTGGCAATCCCAAAGTCCGTCAGGATGGCGTGCCCCATCTCGTCGAACATGATGTTGTCGGGCTTGATGTCGCGGTGCACGATCCCATTCTGGTGCGCATAACCCAAGGCGCCCGCGGTCTGCTTCAAGAACGAACGGATTTCCTCGGGTGGTATTACACCGCGTTCTTGCAGGATTTCCGACAGCGAAGAGCCGCGCAAGTATTTCATCACGAAGTAGATGACCCTGCCGGCCTTGCCTACACGATAGATGGGAATGATGTACGGGTGCTCGAGCTTGGCCGCGGTACGGGCCTCCCGCTGGAACCGTTCGACAAACTCCTTGTCGAAAGCGAGAGAGAACGGGAGAATCTTGACCGCGACTTCTCGGTCGAGGTGCTTCTCGCGGGCCTGGAACACGATGGCCATGCCTCCGCGACCCAGTTCCTTGATGATTTCGTATTCTTCCTGGAGCGCCTGGCGTACCATCTCCAACTCCGACACCTCGCTCCGCTCACCATCAGCCGAAGCGAGCGGTGTCGCCATAGCCAGATCCATCCCGCACGACGGGCAGAACTTGGATTGGTCAGCGACTTCGGTGCCGCAGCGCGCACAGTACACTGTGTGGTCCTTTCAAGAACCTTCTAGTTTTGGAAACTCAAGCACCCCTGTCAAGCAATTCGGGGGCCAGTGGAGGGGGTACCTACCCCACCGTGCATTCGCCCCTCCCGGACGTCGGTCAGAAAGAAGCACCAAAACTGAGATAACTCCTTACATCACCGCGGCTTACGCCGTTACCATCAGCGAGCGGTACGGCCATTCCGAGGCGCAATCTGGTGGGCACGTCATACAGAACGCCAAGGTCCAACACCAGCTCAACTCCGGCACTTTGCAACCAATTCTGGCTCTGTTCTCCAAAGAATCTACCCGCCCCAACCTCGTAAAACGCCGTGGTGGAAAGCCGGTCCAGCACGATCGGCAGGTACCACGTCCCCTTGGCTACATTCGCCAGCGGGATCCGGAGTTCGAACAAGTTGACCCACGCTCGATCGTACCCTCCCACCCTTGGGTACCCGCGCATGGCGAACGCGCGCCGGCCCGGCCCCAGTACGACGCCCGGCGCAAGCTGGAAGATGTCGCCTGACGCACCACCGATCGACAGGCTCGCAGGTAGCGTCCCCCCAGTCACGCCAAGCGACGACCGAGCTGCCACCACCCAGTGCGCAAACCCGGGAAACCCCAGCGCCAAGTACCCGGCCAGAGTGCCGCGGGCTTCATACGACCAGTCGGCGTCACTCAAACTCTGGCGCACCCGGTATAGTCCGTCCAGTTGAAATCCGTTCTCGGGAGAGATCGCAAGGGCGGGCCGCTCTCGGCGGAACATGTTGGCGCTCACCGTGGCGGTAACGAAGGTCGGTGAATCGAAAAACCGGGCCCCGTCAGCAAGCTCGTCGAAGTACGACGTTTCTTCCAGACCGCCAGCGAATCGGATTGCGTAACCGTTTCGCCACCACCGCTTGCGCAACGTCGTGCCGACGGTGACCTCTCGCTCACGCTCACCAATCGGCGCAAGGAGTCCGTTTGAGGTTCGGAAAAGCGACCCGGACCACGACTGGCTCAGCGCACCATCGATGACGGCGCCCTTCCAACGTTGATGTGCGACGAACAGTATGCCTTCGAATCGCCCGCGATTGGGTGCGATCGACGCCGACGCGAAATACGAATTCCGCCCGATCGCGTCACTCGACGAGGTGAGCGCGCCAAAGAAAGTGCCCGTTTCGTGTGCAACATGGAGTGTCGGATTCCAATAGCGGGGAACCAATGCAGGCCACGGGTTGAACCCATTCCCTGCTTGACTTGAAGCCGTTGGGGCCTCGGCGACGGGCGTCGGCGAGGACGCCGGAGCACGAACGTCGATCAACTGATCGGCAGTGAGATGCCCGATCGCTATCCCATCAAAAAGCGTAGTCGTGAACAGCAAACTCCCGTCCATCAACATCTGCGGTTCACGCGCGCCGAACGGTTCATCAGTGATCCGAACCACGGACTCTTGGGCGCGGTCGTATCGGTACACTTGGGGGAGCCCCGTCACTTCGGACACGAACAGCAAAGCATTTCCGTTGGGCGACCACACGGGGTCGGCGATCAGTGACTCGCCGAACAGAATCCGAGTCGGTACCGAGTGCTGTTCACGCTGCCATAGGTAGAGCGATCGCCGGCCATCCTGTATGGCCACGCCCGCAAACCAGTCGCCACGGCTGGCCAGTTGCGTCCATTCGGCATTCACAGGAACCGGGAGCGCTCGATGCTCGCCGCTCGGGTCGATGATCACCGGGCGCCGGTGACCCTCGCCGACATCGATCGCACCGATACCGCCGTCGGGAAGCCGGAACGGTTCGGTCAATCGCTCGGTATCGGGAATGAGATGCCACCCCGCGTCGCCCCAGCGATACAACCGGCTCCGAATGGTCACGGCGTTCAGGTACTGGTATTGTGCGATGACTACGTCGTGCATGTCCCAATTCAACCGAACACCGGCGTTCACCCTGTGCGATCGCTGCTTGCGCCCCTCGAGCGAACGCACGACCACGGTCGCATCGTGCCTCCCGTCTTCATGGACGTATGCGTATTGCGAACCGTCTGGGCTCATTCTCGGGTTTGGGGGAGCCCGAAGGCCTCGCACCAGAAGGTTTGCTTGCGACCTTTGGTCCGGTGCAGCGATCTCCCGTTCGAGACCGTCCCACCCCTCGTTGACCGACGTGCCCCCGGCTTCCTGCAAGGGGCTGGCAACGGTCAACGGCCACAGCTTGGCCGCCGACCGCTCGAAGAACCTCGGGACGACAGAATCCCCGTTCATTTGCGTTTGGTGTTCGAAGAACCGCCCGCCCCAGGCATACGCTCGCTGGCCTCCCGGCCATTTCGGCGCCACCAGCGTGGCATCTTCGGAGGTTGGCCACCGGCCCGTGGACTCGGCCGCCGTCAACAACTGAGTATGAAACGCCCCGGTCACACGCCCCGCCGACGTGAATCGTGATTCGTAATACGTCGCCACCCCTTCCTTCACCCACGACGACCGGTACGCGTTCGGGAACAGCCACGGCGCCCGTCCGAACACATATTGCAGACCGCGCCAGACCCCACGGGTACGGTCCAGATGGAACAGATGCGTAAGCTCATGCACCAAAACCACGCGCAGCCATTCGTCGTAGTACGATAGGGCCGCGTTGGTTGCCGGCTGGGGCAGAAACACCAGGAGCCGATTCGAGGGGAATACCGTGGCCGCGCCGTTGCTGAAGTCGACATTGTCAAACACCGACAGGTCGATGATACCGCGGGGCGGCACCAATTCCGTGGCTAGCAGGGTGTAGGCGCGTTCCGCCTCGTCAATCACATGCTGCGCCAGGTCAGACAGTTCGGCGGGAAGGTGGACCCGAAAATGCTCACTCTGCCACGTGATCCAGCTACCCGACGGGTCGATCTGGGCGTCCGCGTGGGCCGGGCCGGAGAGAAGAACGCCCACCGTCACACCTGCGGCCCTTGCCAGCCGGGCAAACCGGCCGGCAACCGCAACGGCGCGAGATCGGAAGCGGACCGGAATGATGGGCAACGGGCACCCCAGGAATCGGATCGAAATCACGGGTGGCGGGATCGCGGAACCTACACAATGGCAATGAGCTACGCCAATTCTACGACGGTTGCCCGGCTCCTGAGCGAGGTGTAAATTGGCTCCAATTACGCCGCTTTTGCCCGTGTCTTACCTGGTCACAAGACCCAAGTGGGGAAACGGGAATCAGCGCCTGACTTATTTCCTGCCCAAGGCGAGAGGAGCTAGCGTGTGACGGGACCGATTCAGCGGACTGGCGGAGGCCCGCCCGGACGCTCGATGTCGCAGGTCACTTGTGCTTCCTGCGGCGCCACGTCCGTCGTCGGCCTTCCATTTTGCCCTTCGTGCGGCAAGAAGCTCACGACCCCGACCGAAGGACGGTCGTGCCCAAGGTGTGGAACGGCCGCGCCCGAAGATCGAAAATACTGTCCGGCCTGTGGGCAGGGACTCGACGGCGCCCTGCGCCCGTCCGAAGCCGCGGTGCTCACGGCATCCCAATACGTCATCACACTCATCGACGAGAACGGCGAAGCCCTCAGTCGTCACCCGCTCAAGGCTGGCGAGACGACCATCGGGCGCGAAGGCGCCGACATGGAATTCACGGATGACCCGTATCTCTCGCCCGTCCACCTCAAGTTCACCGCGAGGCCCGACGAGCTGGTGGTGCGCGATCTGGGCAGCCGGAACGGCACCTGGGTGTTCCTCACCGAACCCCACAGACTGAATGACGGTGACAGGATCCTGCTTGGATCACAGGTCCTGGAATACCGCCGCCTCGGGTATCCCGGCCCGCATCCACCGGAGCGCGACGCGACGCGGCGACTCGGCTCGCTGGTTCCAAGTGCCGACATTGCCAAGCTGACCCAGATGCGAAGCGACGGTTCCGAACGCGACATCATGCATCTGTCTCCCGGACGCGATGTCACGCTAGGACGAGAAGAAGGGGATTGGATCTTCCCGTACGACCCTTCGATGAGCGGTCGCCATGCCGAGATCCGTTCTGAAGACGCGGACTTCGTTTTGATGGATGCTGGAAGCCGCAACGGCGTGGCCGTTGCCGCACGTGGAGACGTGCCGTCGCCGCTGGGTACGCGAATGCTCGCGGGCGACAAGATGCTGCGGATTGACGTCGCGTGAAGACCTGCACCATCTGCGGTGCCGAGTGGGAGGACGAGACCAAGTTCTGTCCGAATGATGGATCGACGTTGCGTTCAGTCGAAGGCTCGGACCTTATTGGCAGTATCATTGGCGGCAACTACCACATTGAGAAGAAGCTCGGCGAGGGCGGGATGGGCGCCGTGTATCTCGGCGAGCACGTCAAGATGGGGCGGAAGAGTGCCATCAAGGTGATGACCCAAGCGATGGCCAACGACCCTGAGGCAATTGCACGATTCAATCGCGAAGCAACGAATGCCGCTCGGATCAATCATCCGAATGTCTGCGCCATCTACGATTTCGGCGAGACGCCCGATGGCACGATCTTCCTGGCAATGGAGTTCATCGAAGGCGACACTCTTGGGGACGTGCTCACCACCGCCGGTGGACCGCTTCCGCTCGACCGAGCGGCCAATATTCTCGACCAAACGGCGGACGCCCTCCAGGCAGCCCATGACCTCGGCATCGTGCACCGCGACCTCAAGCCCGACAACATCATGATCGCCAAGAGTCGCGGGAATGACCTGGTGAAGGTCGTGGACTTTGGGATCGCCAAGGCCATGGGCGGCGAGGAGGGGCAGAAAGTCACGAAGACGGGCCTGGTGATTGGGACACCTGAGTACATGAGTCCGGAACAGTTGTCGGGCGATGTGTTGGACGGGCGAAGTGACGTCTACTCGCTGGCGCTCGTGTTCTTCCGAGTCATCACCGGCACGTTGCCGTTTCCTGCCGAGAGCGCGCAGGAGACCATGATTAAACGACTCACCGACGATCCGCTAACGCTCGAACAAGCGCTCCCCGGAGGTAGTTTCCCCCCCGCGCTCCAGACCGTCATGGATCATGCCCTACAGCGCATGCCTGGAGACCGATTCAAGCACGCCACGGAGTTGTCTGCCGGCGTACGGAGCGCAATGGCGGGAGCGCCGACTTCGGGTGCTGATCGGCCGGCGGTAGATACCGAGAGCGCCACACAGATACTCGAACCGGCGGGCGTCACCGCGCAGCTGAAGGCGACGGCAGTGACGCCCGCCCAGGCCAAGCCGACCCCGGGCACCGAGGTGACGGAGCCGATGCCGGCGCCGGCTCCGTCACCTCGGCGCCCGCAGAAAAAGGTGCCGGTCGTGCCGATCGCGGCCGCAGTGTTGGTCATCGCGGCCGCTGGCACAACCGCTGCAGTCGTAATGGGGGGTGGCGAAAACGGCAGCTCCAATGCAGGATTGGACCCCAACGACCCAACATCGACGGACAGCACCGGCGGCGGAGAATCCGGAAGCCAACCTCCAATTCTAGTGGCTGCAGCCGGAACTACGGAGGCGGGCGGGGCACAAACCGATTCGCCGGTTCGCGTCGATCCAGAAAATGGGGACCAAGGACTCGACTCCGCAGACGTAGAAACGCCGCCCGCGGGACTCGACATCGGTGCGATTGAAGAGGAACTTAATAACGCTCTAAACCAGATCGAAGATGATGCATTGAGATTGGGCGCGAGAAACCTCGCCCAACGATACTATGACGACACGAACATCCCGATGGCAACGAGAGCCTTTGCCGCGTCTGTGGTGGCCCAGAGCTATTTGATGGAGGCTCAAGATGCCGACGGATGTGAATGGTACGGACGAGCAAGTGCGCTCCTGCCGGCTGACACGACATACACATCAACGATGACCATTCTGGGGTGTACAGGGTGAGCCTCTTCGGATCGAAGAACAGCGGCATCAACATCACCGTCTTTGGCAAGACGGACGTCGGTCGCACGCGCGACCACAACGAAGACTGCTTCATCGTCGCCGATCTCTCGCGTCAGGCAGCGTCACTGCAACCCGACGTGCGCGAACATCACGTTGGCCCCAGAGGCACCTTGCTCCTCATCGCGGACGGGATGGGTGGGGCGGCGGCCGGTGAGCACATGATCACCAGCTGGACCAAGGACGAAGACAAGGGACCCCAGCAGTTCGCCTTCCGACTCAAGGAGGCCGTCGAGTCGGCGAACGCCAAGATCCACCAATACGCGCAAGACCACCCCGACCTCCGTGGAATGGGAACCACGACCACGGCGGTCGGCGTGCTGGGCGACCAGCTCTATCTGACCCAGGTGGGTGACTCGCGCGCCTATCTGGTACGCAACGGCGAGGGTATTCAGCTCACCAAAGACCAGTCCCTCATGCAACGCTTGGTCGACGCCGGTGAGTTGACGGAAGAAGAAGCGGAGCAGTCGGAACGCCGCAACATCATTCTCCAGGCACTCGGCCCCGACCCCAAGGTGCGCGTCGACCTCACAAATCAACAGATCAGAGAAGGCGATGCGGTCGTGTTGTGCTCGGATGGGTTGTCCGGCCAGATGACCCGCGATGAGATCACGCAAACCGTCGCCCAAGACGGCAAGGATTTGATGCAAATCTGTGGGGAACTCATCGAGCTTGCCAACGAGCGCGGCGGCCCGGATAACATCACGGTCGTGGTGGCACGGTTCGGTGGGACGCAGCTGAAAGCAGCATCCGATGGCGACGAGGCCGGGCACCAGATATACCCGCTTCTCGATCCTGAATCGACGACCGAGCCGGTGCCGATCTACCGCGGAAGCCCTCCCCCCACACCGGAGAACAAGGCAGAGATGATCTGGTCGGGCGGAATTGCGGCGTTGGTAACCGCGCTCGGACTGTTCTTTTCGACCATCGGGTTCTAGGACGTCGTGAAGCCGCAGCTCAAGGTTCTGAAGGGAGCACGAAGCGGCCACACCGAGGTTTTTTCGAAGTCACCGATTGCCTTGGGACGCCACCCGGCCTCCGACCTGCAATTCGATCCCGATCACGACCTGCAGGTGTCCGCGCGCCACGCACTTGTCGTGCAGCGTGACATCCACTGGTATATTCGGGACGCCGGAAGCCGCAACGGGACGTTTATCAACGGTCATCGCATCACGATTGACACCAAGTTGGACGACACCGACCAGATTCGCCTCGGCGATGCGAATGGACCTGTCATCGAGGTTCGCCTCGTCCCCGACGGGACCCCAGCCGGCATCAAGGCCAGCGCGCAGCCCGTGCCGGCGACGGAGGAACCCACAGTCCCTATCGATCAAGGCGAGGTCCGGGCACCCAGACCGACAGCTGCCGGGCGCCAGGCGGAGCCGGAGGACGCAACGAACGAACCGGGGACGGCGCGACCCTCTACCACTTCGGAGCGCATTCGGGTCGAGGTCGGGGCACAGACGCGTAAGCTCCGCGCGCTGACCTTAGTCGCTTTCGTGTTGCTCGCCGGCGCGGCCACCGCTTTCGTGGTGATCAACCAACGACAGAATGCTGCAGGCCGTGCCGAGGTTATCGCCATTCGTGCGCGGACGGATAGCCTCCTCTCCGCTGCCGACCAGGTGATGCGCGACCTCCAGGGCCAAGTCGAGGGACTCGAGATTCGACTGCGTGAGTCCCATACCGCGGTCTCGAATCTCCAGGGCGAACTCGATGTAGCCCAGGAAACGGGGTCGGATGCCGAAGTCGACGAACTGAAGTTGCAGCTAGCCGATGCAACCCAAGCGCTTGCCTACCAGCAGGCCGCGGCACGCATTGATTACTCCAGCTTGGTGGGACAGAACCAACTAGCCGTCGCCATGATCTGGGCAAAATACGCTGATCAAACCGTCCAAGTGGGAACCGCATTTGCGGTTCGGTCAAACGCGCTCCTCATCACCAACCGTCATGTCGTTGCCGGCGAGAGTGGTACCCGTCGCCCCATCGAACTCGCCGTCAAATTTGCTGATTCACGCCAGGTCTGGCACGCGCGCGTTCTCACCGTCTCGAACGAGGTCGATTTGGCTGTCATCCAAGTCGACGGGATTGCCAACGAGATTCAGACGGTTCGTGGTTTCGGCGGTCGACCACAACAGGGTGACCCTGTCGTAATCATTGGGTTTCCCCTGGGCTCCGAACTCCCGGGAGCCAGTGACAACCAGATTGCGAGGACGACGTTCACAGCGGGTTCGGTCTCGAAAATCCTGCCAGACATGATCCAGTTCGACGGATACGGCGTGCAGGGCGCGAGCGGAAGCCCGATTTTCGATCGAAACGGGAACGTCATTGCGGTGTTGTATGGTGGAGAACCGGGAAGTTCGGGACGGATCGTCTACGGTGTCCCGTCGCGGTACGTCGTGCAGTTACTGAACTCGCTCCCCTAAATCCTACCCCGTCACCAATCCCAACACCCTTGGACCTCTGGCCCCGGTCGCAGCAGGAACGTTGCCGGCCAGTCCGTGCGTGGTGCGCCAAGCAAGGTAGGCGAAGGCGACGGCTTCCTTCGCATCGCCGTCGAAGAACAGATCGCCAAACGATCGAATGGAGTGATTGCCAAGCTGGACGTGCAACGCATCCATGAGCGCAGGGTTCTGCGCACCCCCGCCGGATACTACGACCTCCCCAGCGGCCGGTACCCAACGTTGAATTTGCGTGGCAATGCTCTCAGCAACCACCGCTACCGCCGTCGCAACGTCGTCGTCATCGCCACCGTTCGACCTCGCCTGTAGCTCGCGCGCAAAAGGGTCTCCGAACACTTCACGACCCGTGCTCTTCGGCGGCGGTGATTCGAAGTAGCTGTGTGACAACGCCCATGCGACTGCCCCTGGGTCCGCTGACCCCCGTCGCGCTCGTTCGCCGTCGTGATCGTACTCCACGTTGGGATCGACCAAACGTGTAATCCCATCGATAATCGCCACTCCCGGCCCAGTATCGAACGCCACCAGATCATCGAGCGCACCGGTTTGACGGACCCATGTTGCGTTGGCCATGCCCCCGATGTTGAGGAGTATTCGGGGAGTGTCGGATCCGAAGAGCATTGCGTCGGCCATTGGGACCAGGGGTGCCCCCTGACCACCGGCGGCAATGTCGCCGCTCCGAAAATCGCTCACCACTCGAAGCCCCAGCCGTTCGGCCAGCACGCTGGCGTTGCCGACCTGGAGGCTGGCTTTACCGGGCACGTGCCAAATCGTTTGGCCGTGCGACCCCACCACGTCCACCGTGCCGATCTCCACTGAGGCACGTTCACAGAGCGCTCGAGCCGCATCGGCGAACCTCTCTGCCAACAACACGTCTAGCGCAGCAAGTTCGCGAGCACCGCCATCGACAATTGCTTCGCGAATCAGGCGGCGATCACTCGGGGCGTATAATTGCGAGGCGAACCCGCACAGCTCCACTGAGCGTTCACCATGGATGCGCACGAGCGCCACGTCCACGCCGTCGAGCGACGTGCCAGACATGATACCGAGTGCGAGAGACGTCACTGGGTGACCGGCGGAGGATCGCCAATGACGGACCGGACTACACCGTTCACCTCGTCGAGCAGGCGTTGGGCCTCTTCCGGACCCACCTCGCGCTTCACCATCACGATGGCGCGCTTCACCCTCCCCGAGGCAGCGGCGATGGCCTCCTTCGCCTTCGCCCGGTCGACCCCGCCTATCTCCATGACTATGCGCTCACCACGGTCGTGGAGCTTCTCGCTCATAGCCATCAAGTCGACCATGAGATTGCCATAAGCCTTTCCGAGACGCACCATCGCCCCGGTTGTGATGGTGTTGAGCGCAAGCTTGGTGGCAGTTCCGGCCTTGAGACGCGTCGAACCCGTGAGCGCCTCTGGCCCCACACGCAGGACGATTTTTTCATCAACCAGTGCCGCAAGATCTTCTGGCGGATCCGTGCACGTGAGTAATGCGGTGGTCGCGCCCAGACGCGCGGCCTCTTCGAGCGCTGCCCCCACATATGGAGTCGTACCACTAGCGGCGATCCCGAGTACGACGTCGCATGCGTCAACACCCGCATCGCGTATGGCGGCGGCACCTGCGTCGCGGTTGTCCTCGGCACCTTCCTGGCTGCGTTGCAGTGCCGCCGCGCCGCCGGCAATAATTCCCACCACCATCTCGGGCGGTGTACCGAACGTTGGCGGACACTCGGCGGCGTCAAGAACACCGAGACGACCACTGGTTCCAGCCCCAACGTACACGAGTCGTCCACCTTGCACGAACGCTCGCACGACGCGGTCGATGGTACCCGCCAAGGACTCTCGAGCTGCCGCGACCGCGTCTGGTACTCGCCGGTCCTCGGCATTCAACAGGTCCACTATTTCGAGCACAGGGGCGACGTCGATGTCCGCTGTCGAAGGGTTTCGCCTTTCGGTCAGACGTGGATCTCGGAAATCGGAATGTGACATCGTTGATATGGCCCTGACGGTAGATTGGTATCGGAATGTCGGCGTTCACCGGGTGCAGGTCAACGCGGTGGCGCAGACCTTGCCCCCTTTGACTCGGACTGGGCCGCAAGCCGTTGACGCCCCTTCCGTGCCGAGGACCACAGTACGTATCTTGGTCGAATAGATGGAGTTAGCATAGTTGCTGGCCACGCATGGCCACACCGAATCTCACAAGGGTTGTTGCGATGATGACGAAAAACCTCGAGGCCACCGCCCAGGCGATGGTCGCACCGGGCAAGGGCATTCTTGCCGCCGACGAAAGCTCCCCCACCATCAAGAAGCGATTCGACGCCATCGATGTAGAATCGACCGAAGAAAACCGCCGCACCTATCGCGACATGCTATTCACTACGTCCGGGCTCAACGAATTCGTGAGTGGCGTGATCCTGTTCGACGAGACCATCAGGCAGAACTCAACCGACGGGACGCCGTTTGCCAAGCTGCTCGACGACCAGAGCATCATCCCCGGCATCAAGGTGGACAAGGGCGCCAAATCCATGGCTGGATTTGACGGTGAGAAAATCACCGAAGGCCTCGATGGATTGCGCGATCGCCTTGCCGAGTACTACGAAATCGGCGCGCGGTTTACCAAATGGCGTGCTGTGATTACGATCGGCGACGGTCTTCCAACGAGCTACAACGTCGAAGCCAATGCCCACGCGCTCGCCAGGTATGCCGCGCTTTCACAGGAGGCTGGTCTCGTACCTATCGTCGAACCCGAAATCCTCATGGATGCCGACAACACCATCACGCGTTGTGAGGAAGTTACCGAGCACGTGCTCAAGACCGTTTTCCAACACCTGCAGGACCATCGCGTCCATCTAGAGGGAATCAACTTGAAACCCAACATGGTCGTCTCCGGAAAGAAGTGTCCTGATCAAGCGGGCGTCCAAGAGGTCGCTGAAGCAACCGTGCGTTGCCTCCAGGCCACCGTCCCTGCCGCCGTGCCGGGTATCGTATTCCTATCCGGTGGGCAGAGCCCGCAGGATGCGACCGCCCACCTGAACGCCATGAACGCCCTCGGCGATCATCCCTGGCAGTTGAGCTTCTCCTACGGCCGGGCCCTGCAGGCCCCGGCGCTCGATGCTTGGGGTGGCAACGCGGAAAACGTGGAGGCCGCCCAGCGAGTCCTCTACCACCGGGCCAAGTGCAACGGTGCAGCCAGGTTCGGTAAGTACAACGAGGAGATGGAAATCGCAGCCTAAGGACAGACAGGAAGGGCGGCGGGGACTTTCAGTCTTGCCGCCTTTCCGTCTTCCCGCCTGCTTAGAGCTTCTCTAGTAGGAAAGCCGGGGTAAACCCTTGGAGCCATCCAGCCAGCATGGTGAAGTACCCTGTTATCAGCAGAATCCCAAAGACCACTAACATGGCTCCTGACAGCTTCGTCACGATTGGGATGTAGCGGCGGAACTGTTTGAACCATTCGAGGAACCGGTCGACGGCGATGGCCGCGATGAGGAATGGTACCGCGAGCCCGAGCGAGTAGGAAAAGAGCAAAAGCATCCCCTCACCCAGTGTCGCTTCGTTTGCAGTCGTGTACGTGAGAATGGCTCCGAGAATCGGGCCGATGCATGGCGTCCACCCTGCCCCAAACGCCACACCCACCAACACACTGCCCAGGTATCCAACCGGCTTATCCTGAATATGCATGCGGCGTTCCTGGTTGAACGCGCCGATCTTGATGACCCCGAGCATGTACAACCCGAATACGATCACCAGCAAGCCACCAAACCGTTCGATCCAGACCTGTTGCCCTCTGAGGAACCCGCCGAGTTGGGTTGCTCCGGCTCCGAGAGCCATGAAGATCAAAGTGAAACCGCTCACGAAGAGCACCGCGTGGGTCAGCGTGGCGAAGCGCTTCTCCCCCATTTCTTCGAGAGACATTCCCGTGATGAAAGAGACGTAGCTTGGGACGAGCGGCAACACGCAGGGCGAAAGAAAACTCAAAATACCCGCAAAGAACGCAACGGCGAGTCCGATCGATTCAGTTCCTATCATCGCTCCTCTTAACCACGTGCAAAGACTAATCGTTCCCGCGACCGTACGTCGCGTGGAACGCGATCAATTTATAGACCAGTTCTGCGGCCAGAACATCGGGCCCCACCATCCCGGGAATGGGAGCGAGTTCAACGACATCGCATCCGACGACCACCTTTTCACGGAACACGCGTTCCAACAAGGCCAGTGATTGGTACCATGAACCACCCCCGGGTTCCGGCGTTCCCGTCGAGGGCATGTACGCCGGATCTAGATAGTCCACATCGAAGGTAACGTAGACGTGGTCGCCCAGGCTGTCGATGACACGATCTACCCAATCTCCCTGCTCGATCTCGTGTCCCCACACCGCTTCGATGTCCCGAGCGCGCATGAGGGCACGTTCATCTGATGTCAGCGACCGGATTCCCACTGGGACGAGATCGACATGTTCGTGTACGCGATACATGACGCACGCGTGTGACAACGAGGTCCCTTCATATTCGGTGCGGAGATCGGCATGCGCATCGAGCTGCAGGACCGAAATCCGATCGTGACGCGCGGCGTGCGCCAGTATGGGGTCACCAGACACACTGTGTTCTCCCCCCAACATTACCACGAATTTGCCATGGTCCAGGAGCACGTCATAGCAACGGCGCAGGGTCGCGAGGGCGTGTTCTGGCCCGGCGCCCGACAACATCAGCTCAGGAAGAGTGTGAATTCCGATCGTGTGCGGATCCGTATCCAACTCATGGTCGTACAGTTCGACGTACCGAGACGCGTGAATGAGTCCGCGGGGTCCAAACCGGGTCCCACCCATGTAGGACACAGTTGCCTCGTACGGGACCGGGAGAATGACGACTGGAGAATCCGAGAACGGTGTCTCGCCAGCCGGGATGCCGAGGAAGGGATCGGGTAGCCCCCATGGAAACCCTGTGAGGTCATCCGGCAATCCTTCGATGTGCCCGCGATCGCGGAATTCGTTCATCCGCAGAACACCACGGCACTGACTACGGTCACCCAACGCTCGTCGTCTTCAGCCTCCGCGGTGCAACTTACATTCATGGTTCGCACAATTTCACCAGACAGCAACCATTGTTCGCGACGTTCGTCCCATGCTTGGTCCGGGTCGAACTCGACGCCGAGGACAGTGGCCAGCATGCTCGCCGCGAGGTCTTCGGCATAGTCACCAGCGGGTTCAGAACGCTGACCGAACGCGTGGTGCTCGGAGACATACCCGTAGTGCGTCGGATCAGCCGGGATGGCAAGACCGATGGACGCCGTAGCAAGGCGCGATGGCTCGTTGGTCGCCGCTTCGGCCACCACGGCAAACACCACTTGGCCGGGTTGCAGAATGCCGTTGCCTTCGTCTTCGGACACCAAGCCACAGTGCGGAGGCCAAATTGAACTCACGCGGACTAGGTTGTACCGTGCGATCTTGGCTTCCCGCAAGGCAAGCTCAAAACTCGTGAGTTTCTCTCTGTGCCGCCCGACGCCCTTCGTCAGGAACGCCTGGCTCGGCATGAACATCTCAGCCCTCGTCACAACGTGCCGTCTTCCTCCGGCTGCACCTCGCCAAACCACTCGTGAGGAGCGATCACCGTTGGCGGCTCCGGGTCACCGGACCGCTCTCGCACTCCCGCGATAACGTCGTCAACTACCACACTCGGACTATCGCCCACTTCATCGATATTGATCTTCGCCCGACCGCGTTCGCGACCGCGCGTGGCGATCATGTAAGTCGCGGTATACACGCGACGCCGTTCCCCATCGAGGCGACGTAGCACGACAGCCGTTCCCCACTCTCGCCCCTCCTGCCGTAGCGGGGCGAACAACCAGATGCAATCGATCTCCGCGACCGGGACCTCCGCGGCGAGGGCCAACGCCACGCTGTCCCACCCGAGCCCGAGACCGCGGCGCCTTACGCCGACTGGTGCGCCTGTTCCCATTGCTCCACGTGCATCCGTAGAACCTGCATGAAGTCCTGAGCATTGGTCACGACGCCGAACGCTTGATGCGTTCCGCGATCGCGCAGCTTATTGACGACGAATTCTTCGGTATCTACGCATATCGTTGGCAGGCTGCGAACCATGTCACCCACCTCGACGTAGGCGGGAAGCATGTTGCCAACAGCGATCGCGTGCAGTGCCGTGGCCAGAAAGACGGCTGCGGTGGCTTTCTTGGTGTAGCCGCGCATGGCGTCCTGGGCATCGATCGCATTCGAGATCACACCCGGGAGCGGACCGTCGTCGCGAATGGACCCGGCTAGTACATAGGGCACACCCGCCTTCACGAGGGCGTGCATGATTCCGCTGGTGACTGTGCCCGCATCGACCGCTGCTTCGATCGACCCGGCGGCCCGGATGGTATTGATCGTGCGCATATGCAAACCGTGACCTTGATTGGTCGGTTGCCCATCCGCCGTCATGCCAAGTGTGGTACCGTGGATCGCAGCTTCGAGATCGTGCACGCCAAGTGCATTGCCCGCGAGCAAGGCGCTGACGAACCCCTGTTCGATGAACCACACCAAGTTGTCGCGCGCACGGGAATGGACCAGGGCCGGACCGGCGACCCAGATAATGAATCCACCGGCTTGGCGCTCCTCGCACAAGACTGCAGCAAGCCGGTCGTAGTCCACCGGCCGTTCGCGGCTGACCTCAGTCGACATGAATTGGAACTCGTTCCCACTGTGCCCGCCGCCGAAAAATCCATCGGTATTCACGAAGATGCCGGCACTACCATCTTCCGACACCCCCATCGCCACCATGGTACCCCCAGCGAGCGAGCGAGCCTCGCGAACCACCAGGCCGCCATCGCCTGCGCGCGCCACGACGCAATCCATTCGTGGGTCGCGTGGTCTGATCCACTCGCCCTCGACCCTGACATACGTCGGGAGATTGGTCGTCGCAAAGAAGCCTTCGGGAAGCACGCCATCATCCGGCATGGGCGCGAACACCGCATCCGGAGCTGTCCGGAATCGTTCTTCCGTGAAGTCGGGCAGCGGGATCGCGGCACCGTGGTTGTTGGCGGACAGCATTTCCTCCATGGTAAGAACCCAACCAGCAAAGCGCCCGCAACTTATCGGGCCGCATGGGCCCGAGCAAGGCGGGTAGCAACGTTACAACAGCGATACCGGATCTCGGTCGAATGATACCCGAATGGGACCGCGTGTCGTGTGCGGAGCCCTCGTCGCAGCGTAGCGCATCACCTTCCCCAGCAGGACCCGGTCGGCCGACCGGAGCACGAGGTGCCACCGCCAGCGGTTCTTGATCCGCGCGAGGGGAGCGGGTGCGGGCCCCACGATATCGACCAGCCCCTCACTGTGTGACGCTACCAGGCCTCGTATCCAGGCTGCCACCTCGATCGCCCCGTCAGCAACCTGGAGTTCCTCGAGACCGCTCACGACCACGTTGACCAACCCCACATGAGGCGGATAGGGTGGGTCGGTTCGGACCTCGAGTTCCTTGGTTGCGAACTGTTCGTAGTCGTGCGCTGCAGCGGCGATCAAGGCGTAGTGGTGGGGCACTCTGGTTTGGACGATGACCGTTCCGCCCTTCGGGCCCCTGCCCGCCCTTCCAGCCACTTGCGCGATCATCTGGAACGTTCGTTCCGACGCTCGAAAATCTGGCAGGTGCAAACCCGTGTCGGCATCGATCACTCCGACCAAGGTCACGTCGGGAAAATCGAGGCCCTTCGCGATCATTTGGGTACCAAACAGCACGTCGACCTCTTTCTTCCGCACCGCTTCCAGAATGTCGCGGTGCGACCACTTGCGGGAGGTCGTGTCAGCATCCATCCGTGCCAGTCGCGCGTGCGGGAACCGTTCCGCCAACCAACGCTCGAGTTGTTGGGTACCAACCCCTCGCGTCCGATGCGCCTCCCCTCCGCATTGGGCGCACGCCTCGGGGACCGGTTCGTCGTGTCCGCAATAGTGACACTTCAGGCGAACCGGCGTGCGATGAACGGTCAGTGAAATGCTGCATGACGGGCAGTCCCACACATGTCCGCACAAGTGACACTGGAGAAAGTGTGCAAACCCCCGACGGTTGAGCAGGAGAAGTACTTGGTCGCCGGCATCGAGCACGGCACGGGTCGCCTCATCGAGTCGCACAGACCAAGGAATGGGACCGCTCTCTTCAACCCGGGGTTCACTTCGAAGGTCGAGCAACTCGACCGGGGGAAGGGGGCGCTGTCCAACGCGATCGGGAAGCGACACTCTGATCACCTGCTGGTTCGCGGTCCAAGTCTCCAAAGAGGGCGTGGCCGTCCCTAGGATCACTCTCGCCCCCTCCTGGCGCCCTCTCCGAAACGCCACGTCACGTGCGTGATACCGGGGGCGTTCCCCGTGCTTGTAACTCGCGTCGTGTTCTTCATCGATCACTATGGCCGTGAGACGCCGCACAGGAGCGAACACTGCGGACCGTGCACCAACCACGACGCGTTTCTCACCCCGCAGGAGCGCCCGCCACGCGTCGACGCGTTCAGCTTCCGAGAGGCCGGAATGCAATACTGCGACCTGGCCTCCGTACATCCCCCGGACCCGGGATATCGTTTGCGGCGTCAGCGCGATTTCTGGAACCAACACGATCGCCCCATCTCCCCGCTCAACCGCTTGCCGCACGGATTCAAGATAGACGAGCGTCTTTCCACTCCCCGTAACGCCGTGGAGCAGGCCAATGCCGCCAGGTCCGAGGTTCCCCAGTGTCTGGATTACCGAACGCTGGACATCGGTCGGTGTCGGAGGTGGGCTCCCTTCGACATTTTCGAACGGATCCCTCAATGACTCACGCGCCTCGATACGCGCCAAACCGCGATGGACTAGCGCTCGGATCACCGCATCGGAGAATCCAAGTGCCTCCCGCGCGTGTTGAACGGGAGTCGTGCCGCCCAGTTGGTCCACCGCCTCGTACAGCGCGCGTTGCGCCTTGGCACGCCCAAAGACCTCCTCGCGCTCCAACAGCGTGGGCAACGTCTTCGACAACGTCAATATTCGCTCACGGCGACCTGATGGCCCGAGGTCTGGCAGTTCCGTTTCCAGCGACACTGCGCCGCTCCTGGCCAAGCGCTGCAGCACGCCCCACACCGGCCGTTTCAGTCGGCGCTTCAGTTGGGTCGCGCTGGCCCGCCCGCCCGTCCTTTGGATTTCGGCAAACACCTCGGCACTCATCCCTCCCGCGGCGGCGTGTTCATCGATCACAGTCGCTATCAGTTGTGATCGCCCCCACAGAGCCGCCGGAAGCATCGTCTTGAGGACGACGCCAATCGGCGTCGCGTAGTACCGACTCACCCATTCGGCTAGGCCCATCAAGGCCTGTGGAAGCAGCGGGTCTTGGTCCGGAGCCAAGGCGATCGCCTTGAGGCCGGACGGATCACCCTCTGAGGTCGCAACTACCACACCCACCATCATGCTCGACCGCACCGGCACCACGACACGGGCCCCGGGTGACACGCGATCGCCAAGGGCGGCGGGGAGTTCGTAGCTGTAGGGTTCGGGAGTCGGTAGCGGAAGCGCTACCGAACAAATCATCGTCGTCACTCGCTGGGCCGGCGCGTACCCTTGATGATCGACAAACCGAGAGCGCGCTGTTGCACCAGCCTGTGGAGCACGCGGAACTCCGGACTGAGAATGAAACGCAGACCGCGCCACCGCGCCACGCGCCAACTCCGGGGCAACAGGGCAAACCACCCAACCTCCATCCACACCGTTCTGACGGGCGCATCCTCCACAGTCAGATCTACGATACCCGCTTCACGAAACCACCGTTTCCACTCGACCACGAGTTGAGGATTAAGCCCGATGCAATCGGCCAACAACCGAGCATCAGCCTCATTGGGCTCCCGGATCCACGATGGCACGAGAGCAACCACCGGTTTCGTCGGACGAACGACGCGGCCAGCCTCCCGGAGGATCGCCTCATAATCCTGTCGCAAGAGCGAGAGCACGTTGATCGCCACCAGATCGAACACGCTCTGCTCGTAGGGAAGGTCAGACGGGGGTGCCACTTGAAAGGATATCTGACCAGCCATGCCCATGTGACGAGTAGATTGTTCCGCGACCTCGACCGCACCCGGATCAGGATCCAGCCCGACAATGTGCGTCTTGAACCGCTCGGCCCACCACATCACCGAACGCGCCGATCCGGTGCCGATCCACAACACCTCGTCGGTTGCCTCAACATCGAGGATTTGACCCATACGCTTGTACGTCGGCTCGGCCACGGCGCCCCAAGGGCGCAGGATCGTGAGGAATTGTGCCGACGAGATAGTTGGCATGACCGGAGAAGCTACTGCGCCGCCCACGCCACCACTAGCTCACATAGGTCAGCGCGGCAACCGACTCCATGGCAGCGTCAGCGATCCGGCTGGGGACGTATCCGCCCTCCAAAACCATCGCCATCGGCGCGCCGATCTGTGACCAGGTCGCTATCCACGATCCATAGTCCTCAGGCTCCAAGGTGAAAGCCGCGAGCGGGTCACCCGCCATCGCGTCGAACCCCGCCGAAATAAGCACCAGGTCCGGGGTCCAAGCGTCGGTGGCTCGATCCACGGCTTCGTTCAGGGCCGCGACATAGCGCCCCCGGGATAACCCACCGGGCAACGGCACGTTGATTACGTTCCCGACCCCTGTCTCTCCTACTGCCCCCGTTCCCGGATATAGTGGCCACTGGTGCATCGAGACGTAGCGAATCCGGGCATCAGCCTCCATGATCGCCTGGGTCCCGTTACCGTGATGCACGTCCCAGTCAACGATCAACACCCGCTCCAATCCCATACCTTCGAGCGCCTCGTACGCGGCCACCGCAACATTGTTGATCAGACAGAATCCCATGGCGTGTGTGGCGGTAGCGTGATGGCCCGGTGGCCGAACGGCCGCAAAAGCTGGGGTGCCCTCTACAGACAAGCGTGCCGCCTCGATCGTCGCGCCGGCAGCATGCATGGCAGCTTCGTAACTGCCCGCTGACATTCGCGTATCCGCGTCGATTGCACCGCCACCAGATCCAGCCAATTGGCGCAAGCGATCGACATATTCGGGCGGATGGACGCGCACAATCTGATCGATAGTGGCCACCGCAGCCTCATCGAAGGTCAAGTCGAGTGCGTCCGCTGCCGCACGTAGCGCTTCGAGAATGGCTCGGAGACGTTCGGGTGATTCGGGATGTCCTATCCCAGGGTCGTGTTCGAGGGACGACCCGTGCCAAACGACGTGTACGCCCGTGGTCACTGCTGGATTGAAGCGGTGTCTAACGAACCGGTTGCCGCCGGCCGCGAAGCACGATCATTGGAGCACCATCCGGAACGCCGAGATCGCCCAATAACTGACCCTCATCAAAGACCTCTGCTCCACGGAACTTCACGATGAAATCATCGAGGTCGAACGACTTTGCCGTGGCACCAATCAAGGCCGCCTCCTTGACCGATGCCACCGACCAATTGGCATCGACGTCTAGGGTGATCGTATCCCAAACCGGGGGCACCCACACCCGAACCGAACGGACGGTCACGCGGTCCCGGCCTCTACCGTCGGTAACGTCGAAAAGAAGCGTCCGATCGCCTGATCGAAAAGGAGCGTCGAACCCCGGACCAGCGTGCGTCCGTCCCGTTCGGCAACGGCAAGGACCAACTCCTCCCCTCCCTGCCCCCGAAACGTGCAGAAGTGGTCACCCTCGTGCTCGACGAACGCACTACTGTGCGGAATGCGTTCCGCGAAGAACATCTTCGCTCGGGTCAACACGTCAGATGGCGATAGGCTCGTCATCGTCTCATGCGTCATGCATCACCTGTATTGGCAGATCTCGTCGAAAGGTAATCGAGCAGTTCGACCACTGCTTCGGGCAAGCGTGAATTCAGGACGGAGGTGGCACCGGCAGATCGCAACTCCCGGAGCGACGGACCTTCAACGTGTGGTCCGAAGACGAGCACCGCGGTGCCCACAGCGGTCAGTTGCTGCACCTCGTCCGCCGTCATGCTGCCAAGCTCAATCACCGCGGCGTCATACGGTTCCGACCTCGTTGGTGTGCCACCACCACGGCGGACGTAGTCTTCTACCTTGGCACGGAAGAACAGATCGCGGGTTTTGACGAGTACGACCGGAACGTACGTCATGCATCACCCGACCCTGCGTCGTCAGGAGCTCCGTGTGTGTGGGTGGCAAACCACCGGTTCGCCGCGATCAACACGACGAACACGACTACAAACTGCGCCAACACGGTTCCGACATTGTCTACCCCAAACGGATCCAACCATCCGTCGGGATTCCACTGGCGGGCTTGATACAGCCACCATATCAACAGAATCACGGCCTGGAGTGGAACCAGCACACCGACCACGACGTCCCACCACGCGCCTATCGATATATCGGAGTCCGCATGATTGAGCTGCTGTTCTCGGAAGCGCCGGACTCCATGTGTAATCACGGCGATGGAGAAGAACAAACCGGATATCATCAGCGCGACACCCCACACCCAATCCTGGTTGTGGAGCACCGCCAACGAGATCGCCGAAGGAAGTCCCAAGAGGAAGCCAGCAATGCCAACGTACCGAATCGCACGCTGGCGCTCGATCCCGGCGTCGATGAACACGCGCGTGGCCAACTCGAGCATCGCGATCAGGCTGGTAAACGCCGCAAATGCGAGCGCCAGGAAGAACAACACCATGAAGAATCGGCCAAATGGGACTCGCGCAAACAACTCCGGCATCCAGATAAACGTCATCCCCTCGTTGCCGGCTCCGAAGATCGTCTCCTGCAATAGGTCGGCGCCGAGTGGTGCGCCCCCCAGCACAGCCTCCTCGAGAGCCGGGAATGCACTCAAAGCTTCTGGATTGTCGGCCAAGTTCGCGACTAGCTGCGGCACTACCGAGAATACAGTGCAGAGCACCATGATCCCGGCAAGCAACGATATGGCGTTGTTCGCGGTCGGCAAAATGAACGCGTTGAGTGCGGTATCCTCGTTGGGTCGCAGGTAGGCAGCATAGCAAAGCACCAACCCCCACCCGGCTCCGGTATCCCAGGCGTTCTGCGTTAGTGCCTGCAACCAGATCTCTGCCCGTCCCAAAGCCGTCCAATCGACTCCGAACAGAAAGGAGAGCCCTTCGCCGGCGCCCGGTAGCGTGATGGCACGCACAGCCAGGAGCACAACCATGACCAACAGCGCCGGCATCAAGATCGTTGCGACCCTCTCGATGGCCCGCACGCCCTTCGACACGACCAACACACCACTCAACATCACGAACGCGTGCGTCAGGATCGGCCACCACGAGGTCGTGTAGGCCTCCCAAAACGCCCCCGGATTCGCCCCGGGGACTTCGCCGGTGGCAGACGCAACGACATACCGAACCGTCCACCCCGCAACCACCGAGTAGTAGAACAAGATGGCCGTGGCCACGAAAGCGATGAAGGCACCCATCCACGCCCACTTGGGCCCCATCATTTGAATGAACGCTCCCACTGGCCCTGAACGAGTCTTTCGACCCATGCCGAACTCGACGAGGATCAATGGGATCGACCATAGGAACAAGAATACGATCCAGGCGACGATAAATTCTCCACCGCCATTCTGCGCAGCGATTCTCGGGAACCGCCAGATGTTGCCTGTCCCGACTGCCATACCGAGCATGACGAGCAGCATGACCCATCGAGAGGAGAAAGTTTCGCGCGGAGCGTTCACACGTCCCCCTTGCATTTCAGAGCGCAGTAGTCAATCGAGCAGTTCTTCGAGCCGATGCACGACATGGTCGAACGTCAGAGGTTGCCCCAGAACGTCCTCTGCCAACCGATCTGCCGGATCAGCCTGCCCACGTTGCATCAGCCCCGAGACAAAATCACCGGCGTGTGGATTCCGATACCAATCCTCGTCGAACTGTTCCTTCAAATGCGTGGCGAGCATGGACTCGAGTTGCCAGGCGCGCAAGTACCGAGCGGAGTAGAAACCGGGATCGACGTCCAACAACGCATCCCCCGGAAGGTATCGGAATCCCGTCGCCGCTGACAAACGATCCACATAGCGTTCGCCGGTCCCCTCGAAGTCACCGCGGTAAAGGTCGAGTTCGTAAGAAATTTTCGCTACGTACCGCCGTACCAAAAACAGTTCGCCAACCGCAAGCTCGAAGACCAGTTCCCCGACCTGACTAGTGGACAAGTCGATGTACCGATCGATCCATCCCCGGTTCATCGTGAGGTGGTCCCACAACATCGCGAACCCTTCGGTGACCGAGTTGTCACCTAGCCAACGCGCGGCGAACGGAAGGTCGGCGGAAACCGATGCGAAGTGCATGGCGTGACCGAGTTCGTGCCAGAAGGTACGATAGTCCCCGTGACCGCCTTGGGGACGGGGTACCAGGTAGACCTCATCGGGTACGACGCCCGGTACACAGAATGCCCGCGGCTGTTTGCCTTCCCGCTCTTCGGTGTCGAAGCGCACGCGCCCCGCTTGGGTGGCATCTAGCCCCATGGCACCCATTTGCTCGACGGCGATCTCCACCAGCCGCGACGCTACGAAGGCATCGTCAAATCGGTCGTGGCGGAACAGGCGAGCAGCATCGGAGCGGACAAGCTCATCCATACCCACGCCAAGGCGACGTCGCACCATGCGCCCTAGACCATCGTGGTACATGTCGGTGGTCCTATCGAGAAAGGCCTGGGCGTCCGCGGCGAGGGCATCTAGATCGATACCGGTCAAAACACCAAAGGCCTCGACATACTTTCCGTGTCCAAACCCTTCAATCAACTCTCGCTCCCGGACGAACCGGTCCCGACGAAGATGTTCAAGTCCGGCGCACCCCGCATCCGCGCGGGCGTTATCCAACACAACGCGGTACTGGCGATCTTCGGCGTTGGCCAGCTCAATCGGGACCTTGAGATAGGGAAGCTGTTGGCCACCGACGTCTACGGTTGCGGATTGCTCCCAACGCAACTGCTTCTCGTCGAGCGAGGCCAGCTCGCGCCCCACTTGCAGATCTATGACCCATTCATTGAGCGCTGGATCGCCACTGGCCTTCGCCGCGTCCAACGCATCCGTGCTGGTAAGCAAAGCGTATCGTTGATAAATGGGCTGGAAGGCCGGGTCGTCTTTGAGCCCCGCACCGGTTTCGTAGTACTCGCGGCCGAGCTCTCGATGAAACGCCTCTCCGCGTTCGAGGAGGGACTCCAGATTCACGCGGACAGACGCTCGTCGAGATACGGTACGAGCTTGTCGATCGCAACACGGTCTTGCACAAGAGTATCGCGATCCCGGACCGTTACCGTATGATCCTCGACGCTTTGGCCGTCGATAGTAACTCCATACGGAGTACCAGCCTCGTCTTGACGGCGGTAGCGACGGCCGATGGAACCACCATCATCGTAAAACACGTTGAAGCGTCCTCGCAGATCATCGTACAAGCGGCGCGCAAGCTCGGGCATCCCGTCCTTCTTGACGAGTGGGAACACACCGACCTTGATCGGAGCTAATGAAGGCTTGAGCGCCAGCACCACGCGTTGTTCGTCCCCGATCTGCTCTTCACGGTACGCGTCCGCCAGAACGACGAGTGTGAGACGATCGGCTCCTAATGATGTCTCCACGACGTAGGGAACGAACCGGTCTTTGGTCTGCGGGTTGACGTACTCGAGCTTCTTTCCCGAATACTCTTGATGGCGACTCAGGTCGAAATCGGTGCGGTTATGTATGCCTTCGAATTCCTTCCAGCCAAAAGGAAATTCGTATTCGATGTCGAAGGCTTTCTTGGCGTAGTGCGCCAACTCGTCCGGTCCGTGCTCGTGGAAGCGCAATTTCTCTTCGCGAATGCCGAGATCGAGCTGCCACTGCATGCGCCGGGCCTTCCACTCTTCGAACACTGCCTCATCGTCGCCCGGTTTGACGAAATACTGCATCTCCATCTGCTCGAATTCGCGCGTCCGGAAGATAAAATTCCCTGGGGTGATTTCATTACGGAAGGCCTTGCCAATCTGTGCAATGCCGAACGGAATCTTCTGCCGGGCAGCCTGCATCACGTTCAAATAGTTCACGTAGATACCCTGCGCAGTCTCGGGACGCAGGTATACCACGGAAGCATCTTCCTCGACCGGTCCCATGAACGTCTTGAACATCAGATTGAACATGCGTGGAGCCGTGAGCGAACCCTTGTTCCCACAGATCGGGCACTGCGCGTCGGGAGACCCCGGCTCGCCCTTGATGCGCTCGTCGTCGTCACGGAAGCGGTTCTTACACACCTTGCAGTCAACGAGAGGATCGCTGAAGCCGCCGATGTGTCCTGATGCCTCCCACACCTTAGGATGCATGAGAATCGCCGCATCGATGCCCTCGATATCTTCCCGCTCGTGCACCATCGAGCGCCACCAACGCTCCTTGAGGTTCTTCTTGAGCTCGACGCCCAAAGGACCATAGTCCCACACCGATCCCAGGCCGCCATAAATCTCGGAGGACTGAAAGATGAACCCCCGCCGCTTGGCCAGGGATACCAGCTTGTCCATTTGATCCTGCGCCATTACCCGTCATCCCCCGTGTTTGATGCCGTTGTTCAAGCGTGTGTGGAGCCGAGCAATCTAAGCATCGTGCCCACGCCGCGCTCCGCTCGTTGGTTGATGTCGGCAAGGCCCAACTATCAGAGCCGGCGCCCCTCACATTGACCGCAGTTGTGTCCTCTGGCGTGCATACCCAGTGGTTCCGACCCCATGGAGCCCGTGAAAGCTGCTCGAAGCGCCAGGACCCGTTCCGGCAGGAACGGATCGAGCATCCAATAGGATCGTAACGTCATGGGAATGCTGGACTTGTGCAATCCACCAGGGATCCTTAGCTTGCACCACCGGAATGGGCAACCACACGCCGGATACCCAATGGGCCAAGGTTTTGAGTCGCACAGCTTGAACGAGCGATCCCATGAACCTCAAGTACGGAGCGGATCGTTTGCGCTCCGACGACGGTCACTCCGTAGTTAGGCTCAGTGTCCCCAGCTCCGTTACCCCCAAACAGTAGCATGGTGCGATGTTGACCGGAGGTCGGCCATCCCCAGCCGCCAGGCATAGCCCACTCGGTGATATCCACGTCAAGGACATCTGGGCGGTCGTTATTCGGCACCGATTCCTGGTGCTCCTGATCACTGGCCTGGTGGCAGGGGGAGCTTGGTTCACCGGGAGGGACGCGATTCCAAAGTATCGGTCCACCCTCACCCTGCAGGTCTCGTCATCCAAAACGGCGTTCGGCCGAATCGATGACATCGACGTAGATGCGGTCGCCCTACTGACCGATCCCGTGCTTTCCGAAGCGCTCGTACTCAGCACGCAGGCATTGGCCAGAGCCGTCGTCGAGCAGCTTGCGCTCCGGGTTGCCATCGACGACCCGACAATCCCGCGCGGTAACATCATGGCAAACGTGGTCGTCGACTCGGGTGCCGAATTGGCCCCCTTTTCCATTTTGCACCAAGCAGGTGGCAAGCAATGGAGTCTCCTCGATGGTAGTGAGTCCACTATCGCGACGGGCACCTACGGCGGTCGGGCGCAAGGCCCAGGCTTCGCGTTTGACGTCTTGCCTCAGGGTGAGGGCCCCGGCAGAGTCGGGTTTCGAATCGTGCATCGGGATGAAGCAGCAGGTTGGGTGCGCGCGGGATTGAGCTATCAGGTAAGGCAAGCGACGAGTGCATTTGACGTCTCATTCGTGGGTACTGATCCGTCCTTGGTTCCTTTCGTCTTGAATGGGGCGGCGTTGCAGTTACGAAGCGACGGTGTCCAGCGTCTCAGCGAGGCTATCGGACGACGGGCAGAGTTCATCCAAAACGCGATGGATTCGACTGAGAGGGGTCTCCGGTTCGTATTGGACACCATCCAGCGGTTCAAGGAGACGAGGCACGTGACTGATCTGACCGCTGAAGAAGGGGCCCTCGTCCAAACTATTGCCGCGATCGATCGGGATCGCTTGGGCGTGCGCGTGCGCATCTCAACGCTCGAATCGGCTATAGAAGCGGGTACCGAAACCCTTCCTGCACTCAACCGACTGGCGGCGGTGGACGCCGTGCAATTCAATGCGGCGCTCGCCTTCCAAATCAACCGGCTCCTCAACCTATATGAGGGACGACGTGGCCTGACAGCGGGGGCATTCGGTCTCGGTTCGGATAACCCCCAAGTGCAGACATTGGAGGCCGAGATCACGGACGCGCATGCAGCGCTCACTGAAGCGGCCAGGACGGCCCTTGAGGCGCTTCACCGACGGGACAGCGCATTGGGCGACAACATCGTGGAGTTGCGCGACCAGCTGTCGGGGTACGCCGATGCCGGAAACGAGATTGCGCGCATCGAGATCTCGGCGTCGACGCTGCAGGAGACTGCCCGTTGGCTCCGGTCGCAGCACCAACTCGTGCAGATCCAGGAGGCCAGTCTAGGACCGTACGTTTCGGTGCTCGACGGTGCATCCCGCCCGGAGCGCATAGGTACGAGCCTGTGGCAGAAGGTACTCCTCGGTGTGTTCGTGGGACTGCTGATCGGCGTCGGCGGTGCGTTCTTCCTCGAGTATCTCGATCAGACCATCAAGACCTCCGCGGATGTCGAACGCGTTCTCCACACGCCCGTCTTGGGGCAAATCCCCTACGAGCTTGCCCTGGCCGGTGGCCGCCGCGGGTCGAATCGCATCGTGACGACAACCGAACTACCGCATGACGATCCAGCAACAGAGGCCTTCCGCGCCTTACGCACCAACATCACGTTCGTGGGTGCGGAGCGCCCATTGCAACTCATCGTCGTATCCAGCCCGGGACCGGGGGAAGGCAAGACCACGACAGCCGCTAACCTTGCGTTGACACTCGCGAATGCGGGTAGCAGGACGGTCTTGATCGATGGCGACCTCCGGCGCCCAACACAACATCGCGCATTCAGGATCGTTCAAGAACCCGGTCTCACCGACGTGCTGGTGGGCGATGCAAAATTAGGCGAAGTGATCCGCCCCGATTTGGCCGACAATCTCGATGTCGTCCCGGCCGGGAAGATTCCTCCCAACCCATCGGAGTTGCTGGGCTCGGACGCGATGCGTCGCGCCCTGGACGATCTTCGGAAGGACTACGAATACATCATCATGGACTCGCCTCCGCTGCTGCCGGTGACCGATGCCGTCATTGCCGCGGCGTCGAGCGATGCCACTGTAGTCGTCCTTCGCTCCGGAGAAACGGAAGAGGTGGCGGCGCTCCGTGCGTTCGAACAACTCGATCGGGTCAAGGCACGCGTGGCCGGCGTCGTACTCAACGGGCTCACCCCCCGTTTCGATCACCACTATGCCTACTACACGTACGGTGGCTATGGCGAACGCAGCGGATCGGGGCGCTCACTGGGGTCCGGTGTGGACAAACGCGCGCCCTCACCGACGCGAAATCGTACCTAGCGCACTTCTATGATCTGGGATCGACGCGTTCCGACACTCACATAGGCGATCGGCGTTTCCAGCAGGCT
The DNA here is from genome assembly GCA_039656555.1 of Gemmatimonadota bacterium. Classification (GTDB taxonomy): domain Bacteria; phylum Gemmatimonadota; class Gemmatimonadetes; order Gemmatimonadales; family GWC2-71-9; genus CAMYLY01. The sequence continues at coordinate 50,329 of JBDHLU010000011.1, forward strand.
TTCAATCCTGTCGAGGTAGGCGCGCGCCGGCGACGGAAGATCTTCGAGACGCCTGGCTTCACCAGTTGGTTGCTTCCAACCTTCGAGTTCTTCGTAGACAGGCTCCACTTGAGACAACGCGTGGGGTTCCGACGGGATCTCGGTGAGCAATTCCCCATCGAGCCGATACCCGACGCAGACCGGCACGGTGTCGATCGCATCCAGGACGTCGAGCTTGGTCACCGCCAGGTCCGTGAGTCCGTTGACGCGGACCGCGTAGCGCACCACCGGCCCATCGAACCAGCCACAGCGGCGCGGTCGTCCTGTCGTAGCATCAAATTCATCCCCCAACGATCGCAGGGTATCAGCCGCCGGTCCGTCAGATTCCGTCGGCAGAGGACCATTGCCGACTCTGGTGGTATAGGCCTTCACGACCCCGAGAACCCTGTCGATGGCGGTGAGACCAAATCCCGCCCCCACGGCGGCACCACCCGCAGTGGTGTTCGACGAAGTGACGTAAGGGTAAGTGCCGTGATCCACATCCAACAATGCGCCCTGCGCGCCCTCCAACAGAACGTGTTTGCCATCGCGGAGGGCGTCCCAGGCAACCCGTCCCGTGTCGGTCGCAAGGGGCAGCAGCACGGGGGCGAGTGCTTCGATGAGAGCCATGTGCTTTGCCTCGTCAGCTCGCGCCTCCGCGCCCCACAGTCCCAAGAGCGCGTTGGCACGCCGCACCCGCTCGGCAATCATTTTCCCCGTGCGATCCAGATCGCGTAGGTCACCTACGCGGATACCTCGACGGCCGACCTTGTCTTCGTAGGCTGGGCCGATTCCTCGACCGGTCGTGCCGATCTTCTGGCGCCGTTCTGCCGATTGTTCCAACAGCTTATGGTAGGGAAACACGAGGTGTGCCCGATCGGAGAGCATTAACCGTTCACGGACCTCGATGCCCCGATCCTCGAGCCCTCGGATTTCGGCGCGCAGTGTCTCCGGGTCGAGCACGACCCCATTGCCGATAATGCAGCGCACATTGGGATGGAGGATGCCTGAGGGAATCTGGTGCAGGATGAACTCGTCTTCCCCGATAACGACTGTGTGGCCGGCGTTCGCTCCACCTTGGTACCGAATGACATAATCGGCACACTCGGAGAGGACGTCGACAATCTTACCCTTCCCCTCGTCCCCCCATTGTGCACCCACCACAACGACACACCGTCGATCGGGTCCAAACATCCTTGTGGATCCTCCAAGAAGGCACAAAAAAAGCCCCGGGGCTCCGGGGCATCCTCTGGAAGAAGCTACGGTACGGACTACGCGGCGTCAACGGCATGAAGACCGGCGCCCTTAAGCACCCTGCGAACGCCATCCGCGGCCTTGTCACCGAGTGCGGCGAGTGGCGGCCGCATAGGGCCACCGATCAGCCCCACGGCATCCATGGCGGACTTCACACCAGCCACTCCAACCCTACCGACGATATCCGTGTGCAGCGGAGCGACCATCTCTTGGATGGATCCGGCGCCAGCAGAATCCCCGTCGAAGAACCGTTCACAAATCGCCGCGACGAGCTCTGGGGCAAAACACCCTACGGCCGCAATCGTACCGGCCGCGCCAAGTTCGAGTGCCGCATAACAGAGCGCCGCCGACCCCATGAGCATCGTCCAGTTGGGGGCCGCATCGCGGTATGTTGAAAAGTTCTTGAGATCACCCGAGGAATCCTTGGCTCCCCAGATGTTCTGGTGGCCCGCCAGCGAGGCAATCAGGGTATCCGGAATGGGGAGGTTCGTGTATTTCGGCATATTGTACAGGAAAATTGGGACCGGTGACTCGTCGGCCACAACCTGAAAGTGATCGAGCAGCGCCGAATGCGAAATGTTGGGAGCGTAGTACGCCGGCGTGCGGACGAGCACTGCGTCGGCGCCGCGCTCCGCCGCCGCACGACAAGCCCCTACAGTGGCTCTGGTAGACTCACGACCCGTGCCGGCTATCAGCCACTGCTCATCACCCACTACATCGCGAAGCCACTCGATGATGTGGTTGAATTCTTCGTCGGACAGCAGGGCCGCTTCTCCCGTCGAACCGCCCGCCACCAACCCCGACGCACCGGACGCCAGCAACTGCCTCGCGTTGTCACGGAGGGACACTGGCTCGACATCGCCCGTGGCCACGTCGAACGGCGTTGTGATCGGGACCAACAACCCTCCGGGTCGAGCGGTCATGCGCCGATCGCGTCGTCGAAGCCACCCGCCGTGAACCCGTCGGGCAGGTCTTCGTCGGCGATCGGCTCCTCTTCCGCCTTCTTCTTGGTCTTCTTCATCTTAATCGCAGTTTTGGATTTTCTCCGGAACGTCTTCAGCTTGAGTTCGAAGTCCGAAGGATTGGAGGCAGCCGCCATTGCGGTTTCGAAAGTGACCGTGTCGCTCTCGACCAATTCCATGAGATGCTGGTCGAACGACTGCATCCCGTATTGATCCCGACCTTCTTCAATATAGTCTTTGATCTCCCCAACACGGTTACGATCGCGGATGAGGTCACGGATGGTGGACGTGGCAATCATGATCTCGAGAGCGACAGCGCGACCGCTGGCATCGGCGCGCGGAAGCAGCCGTTGCGAGATCACCGAATGCAACGAATCGGCGAGACGGATGCGCACGACTTCCTGTTCCTCAGCCGGGAACATCGCCACGATGCGGGCCACCGTCGTCGCCGCATCGGGAGTGTGCAGCGTCGAGATCAGCAAGTGACCAGTTTCAGCGGCCTTCATCGCGGTGTCCACGGTTTCCGCATCGCGCATTTCGCCGATCAACACGACATCAGGATCCTGCCGGAGCGCGGCGCGCAGCCCGGTGCCAAAACTGTCCGTGTCGGGGCCAATCTCCCGCTGTGTAACCGACGACTTCAAATCACGGTGGAGAAACTCGATCGGGTTCTCGAGGGTGACGATGTGCTTGTTCAACGTCTGATTGATGTGGTTGATGATTGCGGCCATCGTCGACGACTTGCCGCTTCCCGTCACGCCCGTGACCAGGATCATTCCTCGTTCGCTTTCGGCGATTTTGGCCAGCACCGGAGGCAAAGAAAGTTTCTGGAACGTCGGGACCTCGAACGGGATGACCCGCATCACCACCATGAACGATGATCGCTGCCTGAGAATATTGACACGAAAACGCCCGATACCCGGGGCACCCCATGAGCAATCATAGTCCTTTATCTGATCGATCCGCTTCCGATCCTCTTCCAGCGGAATCAACTTCAGAGCGATCGCCTTGGTCTGCTCCGGCGACAGGCGCTGCTTGGTGAGCGGGACTAGCTTGCCGTCGATTCGGGCCCGGAACACGTCGCCTGCCTTGATGTGGAGGTCGGACGCGTTCCTCTCAACGGCTGCCTTGATGATATTCTCCATACGCTAATATCCCACCTCTGGATTTACGATGTTTTTCAAGCGTCGCCCCTTCCGATAGCGGCGCACGTTTTCGACGATCAATCCCGTTTCCCGAGGCCAGAACCGATCGGTAACCCCGCTAACATGCGGTGTGATCAAGATACGCTCGTGTCGCCAAAATGGGTGTTTGCGCGGCAACGGCTCGGTTGCCAGTACGTCGAGAACGGCCCCCGCAAGCCGCCCCTTGTCAAGGTGCCGGAGAAGCGCGCGTTCGTCCAGAAGCTCACCTCGAGCGAGGTTCACAACCCAGGATTGGGACGGTAGGGCCCGGAGCACCTTGTCACCGACGATGTGCGTGGTGGCGTCGGTCTGCGGAGCCGCGATCACCAGCACATCAGTCCGCTTGGCGAGCTTGGCCAGTGAGTTCGGCCCCCCAACCCAGGACACACCCGGGGGTTTCCGCCGCTTAGGCTCCCGACGGATGCCCCTCACCTGCATTCCGAGTGCGTGGCACCGACGGGCAATGGCCGATCCGACACCACCGAGCCCAACGATCCCGACTCTCGTATCCGCGAACTCCAGAAGTGTGACGCTGCCGTCAGCGTAGGCCCCTTTGGCCCAGCTACGCTCTCTTTGCGCGGCCACGGCCATATGAAAACCGCGGACGCAGAACGCGACTGCTGCGACAGCCCAGTCACCCATTGGTTGCGCATGAGTGCCGCGTGAGTTGGTGAGCGTAACTCCGGCCGATAGCAGACCGGGCGTCAGGCTCGCCCCAACCCCTGCCGCCGCCGTGTGGGCCCACACCAGGCGCGGGCCCGCCGACCTAACGATGTCGGCCGAAACACCCCATCCGACGTAGACCTCGGCACCCTGCACCGCCTCGAGCGCTTCCGGCGACGGCTCTGCCCCATCCCCGTCACTCGATGATAGTGCCCGCACCTCGACAACATCCCACCCGCGGCCGAACGCACGAGTGATCTGCCGGATGCTCGCAGCCGGCGCCCGCCACACTGCTCGCGTCGACTGCAGGTCAACCACGGCACGCTTCACTCGTCCACTCTGACCGTCACATCGCTCGCGATTCCGAGATACCGACTTTGGGCCGCATGGTGGAGTGCCAACGCACCCTCAGCCGTAACCGTCACGACACGACGTCCCTCCCGTTCCACGACGTGGATGTCCAAGACTCGCAAACCCACGTCGCGGGCTATTGTGCTGATCCTGCTCACCTCGCTAACCGGGATCACAGCCTCGACCGTCACCTGCTGCACCACCGAACGCCCCTTGATGACGGCCTCTACCCAGCGGAGTGCCGCCAAGACCAACACCACCAACAACGTCGCACCAGTCGCCTCGAGCACTGCGCCCGCGCCCACCGCCACACCGATCGCCGCAACGAGCCAGATCGTCGCTGCGCTGGTGAGTCCAGTTACCAGACCGCGACTGTGGAGGATGGTGCCGGCACCCAGAAACCCTACGCCCGTCACGATCTGTGCGGCGATCCGAGACGGATCGCCCTCATCGCCAGCCATGTACACCGAGAGCTGCGTGAATAGGGCAGCGCCCACGCAGATGAGAATATTGGTCCGGAGTCCAGCCGCCTTCCCGTGCAACTCACGTTCGAGTCCAACCGCCCCACCCAGAACGACCGCCAGCAACAACCCACCCAACACGTCAAACCGCAAGGACCCACTGACCGCCGACCAGAGCCCGGTCATTCCGGGACCGCAAACTGCTCCGGAAGCAGAAATCCCATTCGCTCTCGCACCTCGGCCATCGTCGCCTGGGCCACGGCGCGGGCACGATCCGCTCCCGCCTGGAGTATTGCGTGCACCTGCGCCGGATCCTCCTGCAGTGCGGCCGCCCGCTCGCGCATCGGTGCGAACTTCTCCTCGATGCCCTGCGCCAACACCCGCTTGCAATCGATGCAACCCCAGCCGGCCGATCGACACTGGAGCGCAACGTGCTTGATGGTCTCGGCCGAGGAGAAGTGCTTATGCAGGCTGTAGAGATTGCACACTTCCGGATTCCCCGGGTCGGTTTTCCTCACTCTCGCTGGATCCGTCACGGATGGACGAAGACGGGCCCAAACGTCATCGGGATCCTCCAAAATCCCGATGGTGTTCCCGAGGCTCTTGGACATCTTCGCCTGGCCATCCAATCCCACGATACGGCGCGCATGGCCGATCATGGCCTCGGGCTCTGGAAACACGCCTTCGCCGTATCGAGCGTTCCATTTACGAACGATCTCTCGCATCAGCTCGACATGCTGCACCTGATCCTCGCCCACCGGAACGAGATCCGCCTTGTACAACAGGACATCGGCCGCCTGCAACACTGGATAATTCAGGAGACCCGCTGATACGCTTTCTTGCCGCCCCGCCTTATCCTTGAATTGCGTCATTCGCTCGAGGTCACCGAGCGGCGTCACAGTATTGAATATCCATGCAAGCTCGGTATGCTCTCGTACATGGGATTGAACGAATAACGTGCAGCGCTCGGGGTCGATGCCGGAGGCCAGGAGTCCGACCGCCATATCGAAGGTGCGTGGCGAAAGGGTAGCGGTGTCATAAGGTTGCGTGATCGCATGATAGTCTACGATACAGATGAAGCACTCGTACTGTGCCTGTAACTCGACCCAGTTGCGGACCGCGCCTAGATAATTTCCGATGTGGAGTTCACCGGAAGGCTGAATGCCAGAGAATACACGTCGCATAGCGAGGGAAGCTAGGACGGAACCAGGGGGGACCGCAAGGTGAACGACAACGACGAACTAATTAAGGTGGCATCTCGCGCAGCCCAACACGGTGCGGCATTCATTCGAAGCCAGAACCGCCCCGAATCGGACGAGTGGGACCTCAAGGGCTCCAGCGATTTCGTCACGGCGGTCGACCGCGGGGCTGAGGAGGTCATCGGTAACGCGCTCTTGGATGGGTACCCAGACTCCACCATACTCGGAGAAGAGCTTACGCCAGATGCCACGAGCACCGACCTGCTTTGGGTGGTGGACCCCCTAGACGGGACGACCAACTACCTGCACGACTATCCCGCGTACGCTGTCAGCATCGCCGCCGTCATATCCGGAACCCTCACTGCCGCGATCGTGCTCGACATCCCTCGAGAAACCGAGTATCACGCCACGGCGGGCGGGGGAGCATGGCAGGGAGATCAACGGCTCAACGTGTCCGATGTGACCGATCCGGCACAAGCGCTGATCGGAACCGGTTGGCCATTCAAACGTCCCGCCCTGCTACCAGAGTTCATGCGGCACTTTGCAGCGATACTGGCTGAAACGGCAGGAATACGCCGGGCTGGATCCGCCTCGCTCGACTTCGTGGATGTGGCGCGTGGACGTTTTGACGGCTTCTGGGAACCGTACTTGGCCCCATGGGACGTAGCGGCCGGTTCGTTGATCGTGCGTGAAGCTGGCGGCTTAGTTTCAGGCTACACGGGGAACCTGGAAGTCGTACGGCACGGGGATTTCGTCGCGGGGAACCCCCGCATGCACGGTTGGTTGGTCGAGATGCTCACGCGGGAGATACCCGCCGGCACCTAGACCGGCGTGTGTGCCGTAGCCACCGTGAGCACGCGAGGGCCCCCGGTGGTAATCACCACTGTATGCTCGAAGTGAGCCGATAGTGATCCATCCATCGTGACGACGGTCCATTTGTCATCGAGCGTTCGGATCTCCCGTCCACCTATGTTGACCATCGGCTCGATGGCCAACGTCATCCCCGGCTGGAGTCTAGGCCCCCGCTTCGGTTTACCGTAGTTGGGCACCTGAGGTTCCTCGTGAAAGCTCGCCCCGATACCGTGCCCGACAAGCTCACGCACCACGCTGAACCCAGCACCTTCCGCGACGGTCTGCACTGCGTGACCGATATCCCCGATGTGGTTCCCCACCACTGCCGCGCGAATGCCCGCCTCCAATCCTCGCTGCGTCACGTCGAGCAACCGTTGGGTTTCGGGCGCCACATCACCAACTGCGATAGTCACGGCCGAATCCGCATGCATTCCGTCCAAACTCACGCCGCAGTCTACCGAGATGATGTCACCGTTCTCGAGAACTCTGGCGGGGGACGGAATGCCGTGCACGATTTCTTCGTTGATCGACGTACATAGCGATGCCGGAAATTCGTACAAACCCTTGAATGATGGGGCAGCGCCTTCGTGACTACGAATAAATTCCTCGGCCGCCTGGTCAAGATCTTCCGTGCTTACTCCCGGAGCAACCTTCCCGGCGACGAACACGAGCGTGTCGGCCAGAATCTTGCCGGCCGACTCCATCGTCTCGATTTCGCGGGTTGACTTGATCGTGATCATGGTGCCAATGCCTGGTCGATTCGGGAAGCGATTTCCTCTACCGTCCCAACACCATCGACCTCGGCCAGGATCCCCTCTTCCCTATAATGGGCAATGAGCGGCGCCGTCTCTTCTTCATAAACCACAAGGCGCCGTTCAATCGCCTCCGGCGTATCATCGCTCCGGCCCTGCTGTTGTGCCCGCCCCAACATCCGACTGATCAGTTCGTCTCGCGGCACCGTGATGGACAGAACGCAATCGACGCGGGACCCCAGCTCGGCTAGGCGCCGACCCACAGCCTCGGCCTGGCCGACCGTGCGGGGAAACCCGTCCATGATGATGCCTCGCTGCGCCTCTGGCGAGGTCAGGACCTCTTCGATCAATCCTAGAATGATATCATCCGGGACGAGCAGCCCTTGGTCCATATAGGACTTCGCCTTGAGGCCCAGGTCGGTTTCGGCCTTCACCGCAGATCGCAACAGGTCACCCGTTGCGATCTTCGTGAGTCCCCTACGGTCACCCAGCATCGCGCCCTGGGTGCCTTTGCCGGCACCAGGTGGACCCAGAAAAATCAGATTCATGGAGATGAAACGGGGTGATTACATGTATCGCCCACCGCGACGCCCGCGGAATTTGACCCGCCCCTGCTTCATGAAGTCGTCGTAGTGGCGCAAGTGGAGATGCTGTTGGATTTGGATCCAGGTATCGAGCCCGACACCGACGACGATCAGAAGTGCCGTACCACCGAAGAAGAACGGAACTTCGAATGCGTTGAAGATGAAGAATGGCAACAAGGCAATCGCCGTCAAAAATATCGCCCCGGGCAACGTCACGCGGGTGAGGACATCGTCGACGTAGTCTGCCGTGGCCGCGCCGGGTTTGACTCCCGGAATGAACCCACCTTGTTTCTTCAAGTTCTCGGCGATATCGAGTGGATTGAAGATGATCGACGTGTAGAAAAAGGTGAAGAAGAGGATCAGCAGGCCGTAGCTGAAGTAGTAAACGCCCGTGCCGGGTTGGAACATGTCCGAAATGCCACGCAGGAACGAGGAATTGCTGAACACCGCGAGCGTGCCCGGAACGATGATGATCGACTGTGCAAAGATGATGGGCATGACGCCCGAGGAGTTGATGCGGATCGGGATGAACGTTTTCTGCCCCTCTCGAATGCGCCCCCGCCCCATCACCTTTCGCGGGATCTGAATGGGAATCCGGCGCGCCGCCACAGTAATAGCGATCACCCCAGCAACGACGCCAAGCATCACAACCAAAAGAACGAGGAGTGCCCCGAGTGATAGTGCGTCGGCCTGCAGGAGTTGTAGCGTACGGCCCAAGCCTGGGAGAAAGCCCTCCATAATGGAGAAGAAGATCATGAGGCTCATCCCGTTCCCGACACCACGCTCGGTTATGCGCTCACCCAGCCACATCACGAACATGGCGCCAGTCGTGAGTGTCAACACCGTCGTCAACCGGAAGGCTAGGCCGTCATTCGGGACGGCGCCTTGCTGTGCCGCAAACGCACCGAACGCATACGCCTGACCGATCGACAATACAACCGTCGCGTATCGCGTCCATTGCGTGATCTTCCTTCGCCCCTCTTCTTCCTTCTGGAGCTTGTCGACCACGGGGAAGATGGCGCCACCCAACTGGAACATGATTGACGCCGAGATATACGGCATGATCCCCAAGGCGAGCACCGTCGCGCGCGACAATCCACCGCCTACGAACATGTCGTAGACGCCGAATAGCGTGCCCTGCCCTTGGTTGGAGATGAAGTCGGCCAGAACCTGCACGTCGACACCAGGCGTGGCGATATGCGCTCCGGCACGATATATCGCCAGGACCATCAACGTAAAGAGGAGCTTCTCTTTGAGCTCCGGTACTGCAAAAAGGTTTGGTATACGAGGACCGGTCATTCGTTAGGCCTCGACCCGTCCACCCGCCTTCTCGATCTTCTCGCGAGCGGTCTTGGAAGCCGCACAGCCCTTCACGACGAACGCGCGCGCCACCTCACCCATGCCCAAGATCTTTACGGGCGCCGAGGCTTTCCCCACCAAGCCCTTCGCAACCAACACTGCCGGCGTGACCTCTTCGCCGGGGAGTTGCTCCAGGTCCTTGAGATTCACAACCTGCGACGGCACCCGGAACGGATTCGTGAATCCGCGCTTGGGCACCCTCCTGGTCAGCGGCATTTGGCCACCTTCGAACCCCGGGCGCACCCGCCCTCCGGCCCGCGAGCGCTGACCCTTCTGCCCGCGTCCAGCAGTCTTTCCGAGGCCCGAGCCGATCCCGCGACCCTTACGCTTGGGCTCGCGGTGCATGCCCTTCGGGGCCGGAAGATTGTGCAGCCCTAGTTGTTCCGTTTCCTTCTCCGCCATCAAGCCTCCTCAGCCGCCACCTTCACTAGGTGACGAACCCTAAACAGCATCCCGCGCATCGACGGGTTGTCGTCTACGACGACCATGTCTTGGTGGTGCTTCAAACCGAGCGCCCGCAGTGTGCGGCGATACTTCTGCTGGTGTCCAATACCCGACCGAACCTGTGTGACGCACAGCTTGCCTACCGGGGCTTGTCGTTTCTGCAGCGCTGCCTTCGCCTCGACCGCTTCAGTCTTGGGTGCTTTGACGGTCTCGGTCGTCTTCGCAGCCTTCTTGGCCGTCGACTTGGTAGCCTTGGCTGCCGTGGTCGCCTTCTTGGCCGTCGACTTGGTCGTGGGGGCCTTCTTCTTCGTGACCTTCTTGGTCGTTACCTTCTTGGTCGTTACCTTCTTGGTCGTTACCTTCTTGGTCGTGACCTTCTTGGTCGTGACCTTCTTGGTCGTCGCCTTCTTCGTCGCCTTCTTCTTCGAATCGCTTGACTTAGGCACTTGGAACCTCTTGGCGAGGCCGGTACCCAATCTCATCCACCTCAATCCCGCGTTGACGCGCGGCCTCCTCGACTGTTAGAAGGCTTCGCAATCCATCCAACGTAGCCCACACCATGTTGTGGGGATTCGCCGATCCCAACGACTTCGTCAGAATGTCCGTGATGCCGGCGCATTCAAGAACTGCCCGCACAGGGCCGCCCGCGATGATGCCAGTTCCCGTCGAAGCCGGTTTCAGCATGACGCGCCCCGCGCCGTGCGCCCCGACAATATCGTGGGGAATCGTGGTACCCACTCGAGGCACAGGTGCCATGTCGCGCCGTGCGGCTTCCACCGCCTTGCGCACGGCTTCGGAAACCTCGTTGGCCTTCCCAGTCCCGATTCCCACCTTGCCGTCACCGTCACCCACTGCTGCGAGCGCCGTGAAGGAGAACCTTCGCCCACCCTTGACGACCTTCGCTACTCGATTGATGTCAACGACGTTCTCGACGAATTCGGATTCGCGCTCGCGCCGATCCCGACGGTCACCCTTCCGTTGCGATCGCTCTCGCTCTTGTGCCATGATCTCTAAAACTCCAACCCGCCCGCACGAGCACCATCGGCCAGCGCTCGAACGCGTCCATGATAGATGTACCCGCCCCGGTCGAACACGACGTGTCCGACACCTTTCTCCTTGGCCTGAGCCGCGAGTCGTTTCCCAACCGAATACGCCGCCCCGATCTTCCCTGACTTTCCCTCTTCCACCGTGAAACCGGGCTGGCGGTCACTCGCCGCGGCCAGCGTGACACCGCTGACGTCGTCGATGATCTGGGCATACATGAAGCGCAACGACCGCCGCACGACCAACCGTGGACGTTCCGCGGTGCCATGCACTTTTTGGCGCACGCGAACGTGGCGCCGGTACCGGCGTGCACTCCGCGTCTTGGGGTTACGAACCGGCCTCATGCCTTCGCTCCAGTCTTCCCGGCCTTCCGGCGGACCTGCTCGCCCACATACCGGATTCCTTTTCCCTTGTATGGTTCGGGCGGTCGCACGCTCCGAAGCTCGGCAGCGACCTGGCCAACCACTTCCTTGTCAATTCCGTTCACCTTGATGCTCGTAGGATTCTCCACGGCGATCTTGATTCCCTCGGGCGCATCGTAATCGACAGGGTGCGAAAACCCGACCACCAACCGGACTCCCTTGGGACGCTCCTCTGCCTTGTAGCCCACGCCCTGGATTTCGAGGGCCTTCGTGTACCCGTCTGTCACCCCGGTCACCATGTTCTGGACCAACGACCGTGTCAGCCCGTGAAGCGCCCGATGTCGACCGATGTCGGAGGGTCGTGTGACCCGGACTTCGTCGTCAACCAGCTCGATATTCATTTCCGAGGGGAGGGTTCGTGCGAGTTCACCCTTGGGGCCTTTGACCGTGATGGCATTCCCATCGAGCGCCACCGTCACCCCTTGGGGGACGACGACCGGTTTCCTACCAATACGGGACATGGTCTCCCCCTACCACAGCACCGCGACGACTTCGCCGCCGACGTGGGCTTGTCTCGCATCACGATCACTCATCACGCCTTTCGGCGTGGATATGATTGCCATCCCCAACCCGTTCTTGACCCGTGGGATCTTGCGCGCACCTACGTACTGACGCAGACCCGGCCGCGAGACCCGACGGACCTCGTGGATCACGGGCTTGTCTTCATAATATCGCAGATACACCCGCAGCAGTCCGTGGCGTCCATCATCGAGGACTTTGTAGTCCTGGATGTAATGGTTGTCACGGAGCAATCGCGCGATCTCGGTCTTGAACCGAGACACTGGAATATCCACCCGTCGATGTCCTGCCCGGCACGCGTTGCGGATACGGGTCAACATATCGGAGACTGGATCGGTCATCGCCATTTACCAGCTCGCCTTCCGCACTCCGGGAATCTCTCCCCGCAGTGCCATCTCACGAAAACAGATCCGGCACATACCGAAACGGCGGAGAAAGGCCCTGGGCCGCCCGCATCGAGAGCACCGGTTGTACGCTCGCGCGCTGAATTTGGGCTTCCGCTTCGCCTTCTCAACCAAGCACTTCTTGGCCATATGTTCCTTATCCTCCCTATCCGATCTGAACCGGCGTTTGCCCCCGGAACGGCATTCCCATTTCCCGGAGCAGCGCCATGCCAACATCATCACGGTCTGCCGTGGTCACGAACGTGACATCCATCCCGTGAATCCTATCTACCTTGTCGTAATCGATTTCCGGAAACACCATTTGCTCCCGAATGCCGAGCGAGTAGTTCCCGCGCCCATCGAACGAATCGGTCGAGAATCCGCGAAAATCTCGAACCCGCGGTACCGAAACCGAGATGAACCGATCCAAAAACTCATACATTCGCGAGCCCCGAAGCGTCACTCGCGCCCCAACCGGCATCCCCTGCCGAAGCGAGAAGTTCGAAATCGCCTTCTTCGCCCGGGTGATCACGGCCTTCTGCCCCGTAATCGCCCCCAACTCCTCGACCACGCTGTCGAGCGCCTTCGGGTTCTTCTGCGCGTCTCCCATACCTACGTTGAGCACGATCTTCTCGAGCCGCGGGACCTGATGGGGGTTGTCGAACCCGAACTCCTGCATCAGCTTGGCCCGGACCTTATCACCGTAGAAGTCCCGTAATCTGGCCCTCGGCGCCGCGCCATTTCCGTTGTCGTCCGCCATACCTATCGATTCCTCGGAATGGCCTGCCCCGAACGCACACTCAAGCGTTCGACCGTGCCATCCTTGTCTTTCTGGCGCCGGATCCGCGTCGGATCTCCCGATTTCGGATCGAGCAACATCACATTGGAGGAGTGAATAGGCGCGGGAAATTTCACGATCCCGCCCTCTTCGCTCCCCGTCGGCTTTCGGTGCTTCGTCACGACGTTGATGCCGTCGACAACCACCTGGTTCTTCCGCGGCATCACCCGAATCACGTCACCCTCGGACCCCTTGAACGCGCCACTTATGACGCGCACCCGATCACCTTTGGTGATGTGCATTTTGTGTGGCCGGTCTTTGCGGTGCTTCTTCTGCCGCGACTTCTTGTAAACGAGCGGCTTCATTTACAACACCTCCGGCGCGAGCGACACGATCTTCATGAATCGTTTCTCGCGAAGTTCACGCCCCACGGGTCCAAAGATCCGCGTACCCCTGGGCTCGCGTTGATCATTGATAAGCACCGCCGCGTTCTCATCGAAGCGGATGTAACTCCCGTCCCGACGGCGTGTCTCTTTAGCAGTTCGCACGACCACGGCCTTGGCGACCTCGCCTTTTTTCACCTGGCCAGTCGGCAGTGCGTCCTTGATGGCCACAACTACGATGTCGCCAACGCGGGCATAGCGACGCTTGCTCCCGCCCAACACACGAATGACCAATGCCTTTCGGGCGCCGGAATTGTCGGCAATGCGAACGATGGTTTCCTGTTGGATCATAGCGTCCTCGCTTACTTCGCCCGCTGCAGAATCTCTACCACGCGCCAACGCTTGGTCTTCGAGATCGGCCGGGTTTCCATGATGCGGACCGTATCGCCTATATGAGCTCCATGCTCGTCATGCGCATTCACGCTGCTCGTCCGTTTGATCTGCTTCCCGTAGAGGGGATGCGCGAACTGTCGTGTTAACGACACCACGACCGACTTCGTCATCTTGTCGCTCACCACAACGCCGGTTCGGACCTTGCGACCCGCGCGCGAGGCCACCTTGTCACTCATGACTCACTCCCCTTTTCCTTCAACACCGTTTCGATCCGCGCGATATTGCGCCGGAGGATTCGAAACTGCGCCGGATTATCGATCGGCTCGGTGGCAGCGCGGAACTTGAGCCGAAACCGCGCCTCCTTGAGCCTGTCGAGTTCGTCTGCTAATTCCCGGGCGTCCAGATCGCGCAACTGCCCGGCCTTGAGCGGTGTCCGCTCAGCGTCCTTCAATGCCATGACTCAGATATCCTCACGCAGCACAAAACGGGTCTGTACGGGGAGCTTGGCCGCTGCCCGCGTCAACGCCTGACGCGCGATCTCCTCCGTCACACCTTCCAACTCGAACATCACCCGACCCGGCCTCACCACCGCCACCCAGCTTTCAGGGTTACCCTTCCCCTTACCCATACGTGTTTCGGCCGGCTTCTTCGTGATCGGCTTGTCGGGAAACACACGTATCCAAATCTTCCCCCCACGCTTCATCGTTCGAGTCATGGCGACCCGCGCCGCCTCGATCTGCCGACTCGAGATCCAACCCGGATCCAACGTCATCAGCCCAAACTGACCGAACGACACCGTATTCCCACGAGTCGCGTGGCCCTTCGTGCGACCCTTCATCTGCTTACGATACTTGACTCGCTTCGGGGCAAGCATCGTTACGCTCCCGTGCTATAGGTGCGGCCACGAGGATCCTCGACGACCTCACCTTTGAAAATCCACACCTTCACGCCGATGGTACCGTACGTCGTCTTTGCCGTTGCAACGCCGTAGTCGACGTCAGCCCGCAGCGTATGCAACGGAACGCGACCCTCATGGTATCCCTCGGTTCGTGCAATTTCGGCTCCGCCCAACCGACCGGCCACCTTGACCTTGATTCCCTGGGCACCCATCCGCATGGCACTCTGCAGCACCCGCTTCATAGCGCGGCGGAACGACACGCGCTGCTGGAGCTGATGCGATACGTTCTGCGCGACCAGTTGCGCATCCAATTCCGGACGCTTGATCTCCTCGACATTGACGCCGAGTTCCTTGCCGGTTAGCTGCCCCAGTTCGTCACGCAGTTTGTCCACTTCTGCTCCGCGCTTGCCGATCACCACACCGGGACGACCGGTGAACAGTGTTACGGTCACCTTTCCAGGCTTGCGCTCGATGTGGATATCCGACAGCGCCGCATGCGCGAGGCGTGCCTTCAAGTACCGGCGGATGAGATCGTCCTCTTTCAGCAGTTCCGGAAGTTCCGAACCTGCGAAGTACCGTGAACGCCACGGCTTGATGATCCCGAGCCGGAATCCGTACGGATGGGTCTTCTGGCCCACGTTATTTGCTCTCCTCTCTTGGCGCGACACGGATCTCCACGTGGCTCATCCGCTTTCGAATCGGCGCAGCGCGTCCCATGGCCCCCGCGCGAAACCGCGAGAGCGTCGGTCCATCGTTCACTGCGACGTACGACACGAACAGTTGATCCACGTCGAAGGCCGAGTTGTCACGTAACGCGTCCTGCTCCGCGTTAGATACGGCGGATCGCAACACCTTCTCGATCTGCTTTGCAGCCCGCTTCTTCGAAAACCGAAGCAAGGCGTACGCTTCGTTCACGTTCTTGCCACGGATCTGATCAACGACCAATCGCATCTTGCGAGGTGACTGGCGGACCCACCGTTGTAGTGCTCGTGCAGCCATACGTTCGTGACTCCTCAGCCGCCGGGCCCGGCTTTTCGGTCCGCTGCCAACTTCCCACTGTGGCCACGGAACAGCCGGGTCGGGGCAAATTCACCAAGCTTGTGCCCAACCATGTTCTCGCTCACGTAAACCGGGATAAACTTGTTCCCGTTGTGTACCGCGATTGTGTGACCGACAAAATCCGGCGTAATGGTCGAAGCACGCGACCACGTCTTGATCACTCTCTTGTCGTTCGCCGCATTCAACGCGTCCACTTTCTTGGTGAGTGACGCTTGAACGTACGGACCCTTCTTAAGACTTCGTGACATTCGCTTATCGACTCCGGTTTACTTCGTTGCCTTCCCGCGCTTGCGCCCGCGCAGGATGAGCTTCGTACTCGCCTTGCCACGTTTCCGGGTCTTGCGACCTTCGGGCTTGCCCCACGGCGTAACCGGCGGGCGCCCGCCGGAAGTTTTGCCTTCTCCACCGCCCAACGGGTGATCGACCGGGTTCATGGCCACACCGCGCACGATGGGGCGACGACCCTTCCAGCGGGCCTTTCCGGCCTTCCCCCATACTTGCAACTCGTGTTCGGAGTTGCCGACCTCGCCCACCGTGGCTTGACACGTCGCGAGCACCATTCGGACCTCGCCGCTGCGAAGCTTGAGGGCGACGTACTTGCCTTCCTTGGCCATGACCTGAGCCCTCGTGCCCGCGGAGCGGCACATCTGAGCGCCCTTATGGGGCTTGAGCTCGATGCAATGCACCGTCGTGCCAAGCGGGATATCGCGAAGCACCAACGAATTCCCGATTTGAATATCGCTGCCCTCACCCGCGGTCACCGTATCCCCGACATTGAGACCACGAGGGTGGATGATGTAGCGCTTCTCACCATCGGCGTAGATCAAGAGCGCGATACGCGCCGAACGATTCGGATCGTATTCGATCGTAGCTACCTTGGCCGGCACGCCGTGCTTGTCACGGCGAAAATCGATGCGGCGGTAGCGGCGCTTGTGCCCGCCCCCTCGGTGCCGCGCGGTCATGTGCCCTTTGGCATTCCGGCCGCCCGTCTTCTTGAGCGGCTCCAAGAGCGACTTCTCCGGCGTCGACCGCGTGATCTCCGCAAAGTCGGAGACCGAGCGAAACCGCGTGCCGGCCGTCATCGGGCGAAATTGTCTAATCCCCATCCGAGCTACCCTTCGAAAATTTCAATTTCGTCACCCTCGTGAAGACGCACGTACGCCTTCTTCCACCGAGGGATCCGACCAGCCGAACGCCCGCGCGTACGCCGCTTGGACGGCTGTTGCAGCGTACGCACCTTGGTCACGCGCACGTCGAACAGCGATTCCACAGCCTCGCGAATCTCTTGTTTCGTCGCGTCAGTACGCGTCTCGAACGTGTATTCGCGGAGCGCCCCATAACGCGCCGACGATTTTTCCGTCACGATTGGGCGAACGACAGTCCTGTAGATATCAGCCATTGTCCGCCGCCTTTCTTCCGTCCGCATCCACGGCTAGCGCGTCCTGCTCTATCACGACCTTGTCCGCCCACAGGATCTCGTACGTGCTCGCGTCGGCATATGGGAGCACCGAGACTCGCGGCATGTTGCGACTCGACAAATACACGTTGGATTTGGGACCATTGGTCAAAACCAACACCTTGCGGCCGCCAAACCCGATCTTCTCTAGGGTCTCCCGTAACTGGCGGGTTTTGGGCGCTTCGAAATCGAAGTTTTCGATCACCACTAGCGCACCTTCACTTGCGCGCTGGTTCAACGCCGACTGACGCGCCAGCCGTCGGATCTTCTTGGGAAGCTCGATACGATAGCTCCGCGGCTTCGGTCCGAACACAACTCCGCCACCGCGGAACTGGGCCGCGCGCGTCGTCCCCTGACGGGCGCGACCTGTGCCCTTTTGCCGCCAAGGCTTCCGACCACCGCCGGACACTTCCGCCCGTGTCTTCGTCGAATGCGTCCCCTGGCGCTGGTTACCGCGGTACGCGCGCACCGCTTGGTACAACGCTCCCTTGTGCACGACGCCGTTGAACTCCGTAGGGAGTTCCACGTTGCCCTTTGCCTGCGCAGCAGAAGTGAAGAACTGGGCCTCAAGCATATCGTCCGCGTCCTCCCTGTTTGCGAATCAACACGATTCCACGTGTCGGCCCTGGAACCGCTCCGCGCACGAACAGCAGATTCTCTTCTGCGTCGACACGTTCCACCCGAAGACCCAACTCAGTCATGCGTTTTGCTCCGTACTGGCCAGGAAGCTTCTTGCCCTTGATGACACGGGACGGGTCGGTACCCGGGCCCATGCTGCCCGGATTCCGGTAGCGCGTGCTGCCGTGAGAGGCTGGACCACCACGAAATCCATAGCGCTTGACAACACCCTGGAATCCGCGGCCCTTGGTCGTGCCCGTCACTTTGACAGAGTCACCAGCCGCGAACATTCCCACGGTGACAGTGTCACCGCGTTTGGGCGTCTCGGCACCTTCCACCAGCGTGAAGTCACGCAGGATGCCGGGAATCGTCTCGAGTCCGGCGGATTTTGCGTGCCCCGCCTGCGCCTTCGTGGCGTGCTTCGCTTTTCGTTGTCCAAAGCCAAGCTGGACGCTGCCCCCAGTCTCCGCCGTCTTCACTTGAACGACGGCGCACGGGCCTGCCTCGATCACTGTAACCGGGATCGCCTCACCCAAGTCATTGTAGATCTGCGTCATGCCGAGCTTACGACCAATCAAACCGTTCATCGCTACTCGACCTTGATCTCAACGTCGACACCAGCGGGCAGATCGAGCTTCGTCAACGCATCTACCGTCTGCGCCCGCGAATCCATGATCTCGATCAGTCGCTTGTGTATTTTCATTTCGAACTGCTCCCGGCTCTTCTTGTCCACATGGGGACTCCGCAGCACGGTCCACCGCGACGTCTTCGTCGGCAGCGGAATCGGGCCTGACACCTGTGCCCCAGTTTTCTCGACCGTTCGCACGATGTCCACCGCCGCTTGGTCGAGCACGACGTAGTCGAAGGCCTTCAGCCTGATTCGGATTTGTCCCGGCATATCGTATCGTTCCTCGAACCGTTATTCGATGACTTTGGTAACGACGCCGGCACCGACCGTGCGGCCGCCTTCACGAATCGCAAAGCGCAGCCCCTCATCCATCGCAATCGGAGTGATCAGCTTGATCGTCATCTTC
>JBDHLU010000012.1:0-39775 GCA_039656555.1 Gemmatimonadota bacterium
CGATGTAAGCTCACAATGCAGCAATATGGGCCTACAATTGTCCAGTGTAAGCTGCTGTACGACGTATTTGAACCTACAATTCATCGATGTAAGCTCACAATTGGTCGATGTGGGATTTGACACGACGAATTTGAGCTTACAGTGCAGTGACGTAAGCTTACAATGCAGCGATGTAGGCTACTGCAGGACGAATTTACGCTTACGTAATAGCAGGTAAGACCTTGACTGGCTACAAGTTACAGTAATTCCCTCGCTCGATGGCACGATCTGCCTCTACTCGAATCCATCGAAGTTGCTATCCCCGTGACGTAGATCCCCTTGGAATCGGCAACTCCCGGATCCGTCGCACCGTCGTGTCTATGCACCTCGGACGCCGACGCCCACACTGGCCACACGGGCGTGTCGTCGCGATCGGCGTCAACTCAATGATGACTTGTGGCTCACCCCCCGCCGTCTCCTCCCGGTCCACCCGAACGATCTCGAATCCTTCCCACCCCGCAGCAGAGTCGTGATCTCGTCGTAGGCCATGGCACTGTCCCCGAGCTGTTCGTCCAGCCGATACCATGGCGTCCTCCCGCAGGCGTGTCACCCCAAAATCCCGGAATTCCCGGATGAACCTTTTGTTATGCCTCCCTTACGCCGGCTGCGAGCCCCCTCCGAATTACCCCCCGCTCGCGGCGACTGCACGCTGCCGGAAGCCCTCTATGCCACGGGTGTGTTCGCCGTACTCCTGTCGTCCCGCGGCCAGCTCCGACTCGTAGTCGGCAAGGAAACGATCGAATGCCGCCGCGAGCGCCGCCTGGTCGTCGTTGATCTCCGCGACATGCGATCGCAGGATCGTGGCGAAGAGGTGATTGGGCACACTATCGGCCACCGTGTCTGCCTGTGCCGTGGCACCGGCCGCGTCGCCCATGGCGACGTGCACCATCCCGATGTGGTACCGCGTGTCGAGTGTAGGGGCCCCCGTATTCGCGTAGGCGGTGAGCGCAATCGGCCCGTGGAAGGTCACTGCCTCCTGGTCGCCTGCTTCATAGGCTGTCATGACCACGTTCCACATCTCGTGTGCCTGCTCGAGTGGCGGGAGGGTGCTGAAATCGCGGACTGGCCCTGGCTGAGCG
The DNA here is from genome assembly GCA_039656555.1 of Gemmatimonadota bacterium. Lineage (GTDB taxonomy): Bacteria > Gemmatimonadota > Gemmatimonadetes > Gemmatimonadales > GWC2-71-9 > CAMYLY01. The sequence goes on from JBDHLU010000012.1 coordinate 1,119, forward strand.
GTCTGGGCCACCAGCTCGCCAGGGGCCGGCGGCGGCGTTTGGGTCCGCGAGGCGAACCAGCCCAGCACGAAGGCTATGGCCAGAATCATGGGTGCTGCGAACCAGATGAGCTTCGTCTGGGGCGCACCGACGGCTGTAGTGGCTGCGGCGGCTCGTGGCGCCCCGCACTTGTGGCAGAAGGTAGCAGCGGCAGTGAGGCCCGCGCCGCATGCGGCGCAACTGGCTTGGGCCAGAGTGGACCCACAGTGTGAGCAGAATTTGCCGCTGGCGGGTTGGCCGCATTTCGGGCAGGGAGTCGGAGGTTCATGCTGAGTAGGAGCGGACGTCATTGGGAAGCCCTCAAAAAAGGTTGAAATCTCTATAGAATGCGAACCACACCTGGTGATTCGTGTTGCTGGTTCCGTTCGCCCAGGCAGCGTAGGCGTACCCGACCCGGACATAGGTCAAGCCGAGTTGGTGAGCCGCGGGCGGGAAGTGTTCTTGGGCGATGGTGGCTGCGCGCGCTGCCACGGCACCGACGCCGCGGGTGCGCTGGGACCCAATCTCACCGACACGGAGTGGCTGCATAACCGGGGGGATTACCTGGCCATCGTGAGTCGGGTATTCACCGGCGTGTCCATCGAACGCTCACGGTCCGGCAAGGTAATGCCGCCGCGGGGCGGGTCGTACATCTCCGAGCCAGACGTGTACGCGGTTGCGGCGTACGTCTGGGTGCTCGGCCATTCCAATCGCTGAGCGTGCGCACGTTGCTCCTTCCGAGGTCTTCGCGATACCGCAGTGAAGTAGTCCCTATTTGACCGCCCACGCATGAAGAACAGATGAAGGCGTGTTGAATGCGGTATCTTGACTACAGAGAACTGGGAAAGGGAGGGAACTATGTGGAAGATCGCGAAGATCGGCATGGTGGTTCAGGTAGGTCTCCTACCGATTCTGGGATGTACGCCGGACGCCCAAGAAGAAACGCAACAACCGGTAGGGAACGAACTGCTCAATCGATCGGTCATGGCGGCGCTGCCGCCCGTCGGCACGGCACCAGCCGCTCTACCGGCGCCGGAGTCGGACGGCGCTCTTGCCATCGTCGAATACTGTGCGACGTGCCATGAGTTACCCCATCCGACCACCCACTCACAAACGGATTGGCCCGTGGTCATGCGTCGTATGTGGCTACGGATGGAGGCTGTCGCCGAGGAGTTTGCGATTCCAGTTCCGAATGCCCCCGAGCGATTCACCATGACGCAGTACATGCTGGACAACGCGCTCAAAGTGTCGATTGGTGATCTGCCGGACTATGTCGGTCGAGAGTATTTCATCCTCACCTGCGATCGGTGTCATGAACTACCCGACCCAAGGCAACACAGCGTGCAAGATTGGCCTGCCGTGGTCTCGAGAATGCGGCAACACATGGTGGATGTGTTGGGTGACTCTCCGATCGATGCCGAGATGCAGGACATCACGGCCTACCTACAGCGGGTAAGTCAGTAGAGGTTGATGGCCAATGAAAGTGAGACCCCCGATTGGAGCACGGGGGTCTCAACCCATGGCCAGCCCTTCTTTCGGAGCAGCGTGGTACTACGGGAAGTTCGTAGCGTTCGCCAACGCCGCGTAGAGATCCTGCAGGTCAGACGTCGCTGTCACCAGGCCCGGCACCATCGCTCCGGCCTCACCGAACTTCGCTTTGAACCAAGCTTCGTTGGGCTTCTCGCGAACGAACAACCCGAGCGTTCGACCGCCGAGGTCGACACTTGTGCCGTCAGCACCGTGGCACGCTTGGCACGTGTTCGTGTACAGGGTCTGGCCGGCGGCCTCGATCCCGAGTGCGCCAACGTTGGAGTAGGTGACCGTTGGTTCTACCACGACCGGAACGCCTGACCGATCGACATACATGGCTGGGCCAGTCACCTCGATATCATAAAGCAGACTGGGGGCGACCCACTCCTCGCGCATGAATTTCAAGAGATTCCATGCTTGATCCGTCGTGAGGCGCCCAGAGTAATCTGGGTGCGTGTTGTCGCGGGCGTCGATGTCACGCGCTCCTACATGGAGGATGAGGTCGAACAACCCCTGGTATGTCTGGTTGGATGGTGTACTTCGCAGATTCACGGACGAGACGTCCGGCCGCGAAGCAGTCAGTGTGCTTTGCCCTGTACGATTAGCGTACGACGCAGCGTTCCCCATGCCATCCCAGGCGTGACACGCCTTGCAGCGATAGAAATCGGCTTCTGCTGTCGTGGTCGGCTGCGTGCCGCTGCCACCGGCATCAGTCGTCCACCACTTGGCGTACGCCGCACCGCCAAGGATACCGTCAGCGGCGGTGTATTCCGGAGGAACGGGACCGGGAAAGTCTGTTCCGTCCGTACCGTCGGTCCCATCGGTACCATCGGTACCATCGGTACCATCGACGCCGGCAATGCCGTCGACACCGTCTGTGCCCGAACACCCGGTTGCCATTCCCACGGCAAAGCACATGAGGACCACCAGCCCGAGCCATTTCTTCCACGTCATCGCCCTCTCCTCCACGTCATCGCCCTCTCCTCGTTTGAGTTTCGTAATGACCGCATCAACGACAACCGCCGTGCTTCATGCGTGTCGGTTCTCAAAAATCTGGACTGCTCGGGAGGCAATCTCCTGATACTTCCACGCCCCACCGCTTTGCCAGGCTATCCCCTCACACGGTCAGGCAAGTCAGGAATCGGACGAATGGTACAAGACGAAACATGAAGAACTCATTGTGGTGATTCTGAAGCGTTGTTTAGGGTGGCCGCCTGGATCTCGGCGCCGCCACGGTATCGGCACAAGAGTCCAACGATCTTTCACTGGATTTTCACAGCAACTTCACGACTCCGGCACTGATGAGTTGATTGTCGTCGGAGAACTTCTTCGAGGAGTTGAAGGCGAAGGTGGTGGGTCGCAGGGATTTCATCGCGCCCTCCGCCCTTCGCCCTCCTCCCTTGTTTCCTGCCCTTCATCGCGCCAAGCAATACGTTTGATCTTCTTGCCTCGTTGGCCGAGCTTTCTCAAGATTTCGGGGGAGCTGAGTTGCAGTTCCTGCATCCAGGCGCTGGATCGAACCGCCACCACCAATACTCCGTCAGCTCGTACGACGATGGGAGTCGCCACCTCGGCGATCTTCGGCCCGACTAGTTCCGCCCATTCTGGAATCACACTTGCTTGATCCATGCGTCGTTTGATGCCTGCGCCACGGAAGTAGGTCTTGATGGCGTCGTCAATCGGCATCGGCTTGGCGGTGGGTTGGTAGGGTTTTCTTCGTCTCAAGACTTCCTCCTAGGGATCCAAGTTACCACAGGTGGCGCCATGGCAGCGTGCCGGTGCTCGGCCTTCCACGCCTCGCGCCGGTTGACGAGACGACGCGGACTGCGGAGATTCCGCCCGCCGGCGGGAGAGTTCTCGAATCGCATAACATTGCTGGGTCATGGAGGGGTGTCAGATGTACGGATCTTCTGGGAGAGTCGGACCTGGTCTCACGGTCTTGGCCGTGTTGTTTGCCTTTGGATGTGCGGGCGGTCAAGACACCTCGACGAACACGGAAGACAACCTCCTCATGGTATCGGCCATGGCGGTTCTTCCGCCCCAGGGTACTTCGCCATCGAATTTGCCCGACCCGGATTCGGACGGCGCCCAGGGCGTGGCTCAGTTTTGTGCAACGTGTCACGCCCTTCCCAGCCCCATGACGCATTCGGCCACGGACTGGCCGTCGGTCATGCGGCGCATGTGGCTCCGTATCGATTACGTGGCGGAATCACACGGGGTCCCAACGCCTGATGCGGCCCAACGCCTGACTATGACGCAGTATATGCTGGACAACGCCCTACGGGTGGCGGACACCGACCTGCCCGACTTGCGGGGTCGCGACCGGTTTCTGGAGACGTGTACGCAGTGTCACGAGCTGCCGGACCCAGCTCAACACACCAACTTGGATTGGCCGACCGTGGTCATTCGCATGCGGCTGCACATGGAGGATTTACTCGGCGACTCTCCGCCACAGGGAGAGATTCAGGACATCATCACCTACCTGCAAGGCGCAAGTCAGTAGCGATCTAACCGTTCTTGCCCGAAAAACGCGATGAATCGGCGGTCTCAGGTACGGGCCGCCGATGTGGTTCAGCCAACGAACCCTACGCATGCCTGACTCAGAGTTAAGCAAGCTCCCTCACTGCCTTCATGGCCCCTTCACAATCGTAGTTGAGATTAAGCCGTGAGAAGTGGCAAATCCTGGTTGGGTCAAATCAGCTTCAATCGTCCAATGTTTGGGAGGGGTCATGTTGCGTTCCTTGGTTGTGGCAGTAGGGTGTGCGTCGGTCGCGGTTCTGTTGACGGCGTTCGCTTTCCCACGTCAGATCGATGCCGAGAAAGAGTTCGCGGGGAAATGTGCGATATGCCACGGAGACAAGGGAGCTGGAGACGCCCCCGCCGGGGCGGCGTTCGATCCGAAACCGCCTGACTTCACCGATGCGGAGTATCAGGAAGGGCGAACCGACGAAGAGTTGACGGCGTCCATCGCCGATGGCAAGGGAGCGATGCCGGCGTTCAAGGGTCAACTGTCCGACGATGCGATCGCTGCCGTCGTCGCGTATATACGAGAACTCGGCTCGGCCGGCGGCCGGTAGCACCCGTTCGTGCGTCTGTTTCCGGGTAGCCAACGCGACGCTGTTGCTCCGCGTTGGACGAAGGGCTTGCGTGCCGGCCGCGCTCTGCGGCAATACGTCATCCTGATTGGTGTGGTCGCCGTCGTCGTTGTCATCGTACTTCCCGCAATCGCGAGAGGGCGTTCCGCCGTCCCCCAGCCCATCGCGTTCAATCACCTGAAACACACCGGCGACCTCGGTCTCGCCTGCGACTTCTGCCACGAGTACGTGCGCACCGGACAGCATTCCGGCCTCCCGAACGAAACGAAGTGCGCGATGTGCCATTCGGCGCGGCAGGGGACGTCTGACGAGGCCGCGCGGGTCACGGAGATGATCGAGGAAGGCACGCCGATCCGGTTCCGCAAGCTGTTCAAACTTCCAGACCACGTGTTCTACACGCACCGGCGGCACGTCGGGATAGCCGAACTCGAGTGCCAGAACTGCCATGGGGACATTGCCGAGACCGAGACGCCGCCGGACCGCGCGCTCGTGACCGTCGACATGGACTTCTGCCTGGATTGCCATCGGGAGCAAGAGGCGACCTTGGACTGCAATGCCTGTCACCGGTAGACGACGAGACTGCTGATGCGACCGACACGACGCGACTTTTTGTGGACGATTGGTGCCCTAACCGGTGGGGCGGGTCTCAAGTGGGGCTCGGACGTAGTGTGGGCCGATCAGGACCTCGACGAAGACCCCGGGTGGACACCCGGGGTCGAAGCGCACCTCAACTCGACCTGTCTAGTCTGCCCGGCGCGGTGTGGAATTCGCACCCGCGTGGTGGATGGCAATCTCGTGCGTATCGGCGGCAACCCGCTGCACCCGGTCAACCGTGGTGGTATGTGCCCACGCGGCATCGCCGGTGTGCAGATGTTGTATCACCCGGACCGGATCACCACACCGCTCCGACGTATCGGAGCGCGTGGTGCGGGTGAATGGAGCCCGATCACCGTCGAAGAGGCGCTCGAGGAGATCACGAATCGTTTGCGCACCCTGCGCGACGAGCAGCGTCCTGAAGGCGCGGCGTTGCTTGCCGGGCACGCGTCGGGAACGATGCACGATCTTTGGACCCAGTTCTTCCGGGCCTTTGGGTCGCCCAACGTAATCTCGGACGACTACGACGACGGAATGGAAGCGGTCATCCAACTCATGCACGGTATTTCCCGGGCACCGAGCTACGATCTCGAGCGCGCGAGTTTCGTGCTCTCGTTCGGGGCGCCGCTTTTCGAGTCCTGGTGGTCACCGCTCCAGGCGTCCGTGGCCTTTGCCAATCCCGATGAGGAACGCGTGCGCGGCACGCGGTTCGTTCAGGTCGATACACGATTCTCGCGGACGGCGGCGCGGACGCAAGAGTGGGTGGGTATTCGGCCGGGAACGCACGCAGTCCTGGCATTGGGTCTGGCCTACGTCATCATTCGCGACGAGTTGTACGACGCATCGTTCGTCGACGGGTCCGTGGCGGGCTTCGGAGACGCCAATGGTCGGCGTGAGGGCTATCGCTCTATCGTGATGCGCGAGTTCCGCACCGAAGAAGTGTCGGCGACAACCGGAGTCCCGGTCGAACGCATCACGACACTTGCCCGTGCACTCGCCGAAGCGGATGCGCCGGTCGTCGTGTGCGGCACCGATGTCACGCACGCGCCAAACGGACTCCTCGCTGCGACGGCCGTGCATAGTCTCAACATTCTGTTGAATCGGGTGAACCGTCCCGGCGGTGTGCTGTTGCGGAGTGACCCGCCGGTTGCTCCGCTTCCGGACGCCCGTATCGATGCGGTCGCGCGTGACGGGAATGCGCGGGGTCCGGTCGTGCAAGCCACCGCTCCATACGGTACTGGCGACCAAGCACTCGCGTTTGCGGCGGCCGTGGCTGACGATGATGCCGAGCCGATCGACACATTGTTCCTGTACTACGCGAATCCACTGGCCTCATCCATGCGGCCACAGCTTTGGACGCGAGCACTCGGTCGGATTCCGTTCGTCGTCAGCTTCTCGCCTTTCCTGGACGAGACCACGCGGTACGCCGATCTGGTGCTACCCGACCTCTTACCGTACGAGCGGTGGCAGGACGCCCCCGCGCCAGCATCCTATCCATACCCCGTTTGGGGTGTCGCCCGTCCGGTCGTGACACCTCCGCCCGCCGCGATGAACACAGGCGATGTGATACTCGGCGCCGCGTCACGCCTCGGTGGCACAGTGGCAGCCAGCCTTCCGTATGCCGATATGCCTGAGCTGCTCCGGGAACGGGCCCGCGGGCTGTTCGACGCGCGCCGCGGCATGTTGCTCGGTGACGCGTTCGAACGCGCGCATCATCAGGCCATGGAGGCGCGAGGCTGGTGGCTTCCCGAGCACGAGGATTTCGACGGGTTTTGGGGTGAACTGGTCGAGCGCGGTGGGTGGGTGGACCTGTTTTACGACGACACCGATCCTGCGAGACTGGTCGGGTCGCGGAGCGGGCGCATCGAACTGATGCCGCAAGAACTCGTGGAGCGTGTTGGCTCGCTCGAAGCCAGTATTGTGCCGACGGAGCAGGAACACCCGCCCGAAGAATTTCCGTTGCGGTTGATTCCCTATCGTTTGTCGACGCTCTCCTCGGGCACGGTCGGGTTGGAGCGGTGGCTTGCCGAGCAGCCCGCACTCTTTCCGGAAGGTCACTGGGTCCCCTGGGTAGAGGTCTCGCCTCATGACGCCGATGTGATGGGGATCGGTAACGGCACCATGGTATGGGTGACGTCCCCGGACGGGCGGTACCAGGCGCGACTCACCGTGTCGCATGGAACGGCGCCCGAGACGGTGTGTGCGCCATACGGGATGCGACACCCGGATGGAAGAGTGGCGAACCCGTTCGCGCTACTGAATGGCGAGGCAGATTCACTGACGGGCCTGCCCGCGTGGTCGACCACCTTTGTCCGCCTCGAGCGGGTGTAGGGGGATACGATGACGCGTTGGGGTATGGTGATCGATCTCGACCGCTGCACGGGCTGCGCCGCGTGTGAAGTGGCCTGTCGGTCCGAGAACAACATCGCGACGGTTTCGCCCGAGGAAGCCGAACTCGGGCGCACGATAAGCTGGATGAAGGTCATGGCAGAGGTGGAAGGGGAATTCCCGGACAACACGTTGCAGTTCTACCCGCGGCCGTGCATGCACTGCGACAACCCGCCGTGCATCAAGGTGTGTCCGGTCAGCGCTACGTACATCAACGACGAAGGCATCGTCGGCCAGATTTATCCGCGCTGCATTGGCTGCCGGTACTGTGCAAACGCATGCCCGTACACGGTCAAGTATTTCAATTGGTACCCTCCTGAGTGGTCGGACTCTGAGAAGGCGCACTTGAATCCTGACGTATCGGTCCGGCCGAAAGGCGTGATCGAGAAGTGCACGTTCTGTCACCACCGTTTGCAGAAGGCGCGGGAGCAGGCGGCCGCCGAGGGGCGTGAGTTGCGCGAGGAAGACTACCAGCCGGCGTGTGTCGACGTGTGTCCGACCGCCGCCATCGTGTTCGGTGATTTGGACAACCCCGTACACCGCGTGGCGGAGTTGAAGGAGAGCCCCCGCTCGATGCGGTTGATGGAGGAACTGGGCACCGAGCCGAAGGTCTACTACTTGCGACGGGGGAGCTGACGTGCGGCCGGAAGTGCGAGAAAAATTCGAGCGAATGTCGCAAGACGAGCAGGTGTTACTGCGACCGTTGGTCGAGACGTCGCGAACCTATTACGTGGTTGCAAGCCTCCTTGGGGCGATCGTGGTCTGGGGATTGGTTGCCTACTACATCCAGGTGCGAGACGGTCTCGGCGTCACCGGCCTCAACCGCCCCGAGTATTGGGGCATCTACATTATTTCCTTCGTGTTCTTCATTGGGATCAGCCACGCCGGAACGCTGATCTCCGCGATTCTTCGTGTCTCGAAGGCGGAATGGAGGCGATCGATCACGCGCTCGGCGGAACTCATTACGGTGCTGGTCATTGGATTTGGCGCCATCCAGCCGGTTATCGATTTGGGTCGCCCCGATCGTCTGTTCAACGTGATCTTCCACGCCCAACTGCGATCGCCGTTGCTCTGGGACGTGATCAGCATCGGCGCGTACTTTGCGTCGTGTACGATCTACCTCTACGTCCCATTGCTTCCCGATCTCGCGCTGATCCGTGATTTGGGTATCAAAATGCCGCGCCTCTACCGGTTCTTGGCAATGGGGTACCAGGACACGCCCAAACAACGGGCGGCGCTCGAGCGCGTCATTGGCGTGTTGGCCATCGCGGTGATTCCAATCGCGGTTTCGGTGCACACGATCATCGGTTGGATCTTCGCGATGACGCTCCGACCCATGTGGCACAGTACGATCTTCGGTCCGTACTTCGTAATGGGGGCAATCTATTCCGGCATCGCAGCCATTCTGGTGGCGATGGTAATACTGCGAAAAGCGTTTCGGTTGGAGCAGTACTTCAAGGATGTGCATTTCGACTACCTGGGACGAATGCTGCTGCTATTCAGCCTGCTGTGGTTCTACTTCACGTTTGCGGAATACCTGACGGCCTTCTACGGCGGTGAACCGTCGGAGATGCAGACCTTCTGGGCCAAAGTTACTGGTCCGTTTGCCATCCCGTTTTGGACGATGGTCGCCGGGTGTTTCGTGATCCCCTTCGTGCTCATGGCGCGGGCCTCCACGCGCACGCCCAAAGGGACACTCATTGCGGGGATTGCCGTTGTCATTGGAATGTGGCTCGAGCGATACAACATCGTCGTCCCGACGTCAGTGAACCCTCGGTGGGAAATGGAAGGCGTAGGTGCCTACCTCCCGACGTGGATCGAGCTTTCCATAATGAGCGCCTGCTTTGCCGGGTTCGTATTGCTGTACATGATTGCGACGAAGTTCGTGCCGATCGTCTCCATTTGGGAAATCAAGGAAGGCCACGAGCATTCGGTGAAGGAAGTATCCGAACGGGTGGCGACGTACCTGCCTGACCAGGTTCCCGCGGGAGGAGGTGTGGGCTGAGCACGATGACTGGCAGGATTCGGCGAATGGTTTGGAGCGTTGCTCTTGGCGTGCTTTTGGCCGGTCTTTGGGGTGCGGACTCCGCCCACGCTCAATCGGGGGCGGCGTTAACGGGCGATCCGATCAACGGGAGACGGCTGTTTGTAGAAGGTCGCTGCGTGCGCTGTCACGCCATCTGGGGTAACGGGGGCACGCTGGGTCCCGACTTTGCTACCGTCGGTGCGGGCCGCAGCCTCCAGCAACTCGCTGGTATGTTTTGGAACCACACGCCGAGGATGATCGAAACGGTTCGAGAGCGAGGGCTCTCGTGGCCGACGTTCACCGAGTCCGAACTGGCGGACATCATCAGCTACATATACTACGTCAAGCTCTTCGACGAGCCTGGTGACCCTGATTTTGGGCAGCGTTGGTTTGCGGAGAAGGGATGCGTCGAGTGTCACTCGGTTGGCGGCGTAGGTGGGTCATCAGCGGCGCCATTGGACTCGTACGCGCAGTTCATCGCGCCCCTGACGCTGGCACAGGGCCTGTGGAACCACAGCCCTGCCATGCGGAGGCAGCAGCTCGCGGAGCGGGGTCGTGCGCTCACCTTCCTGGGGCGTGAGATCGCCGATATTCAGGCCTTTATCCGCACGCAATCGAATTTGCGGCAGCGGAACGTCGTGTTCCTCCAACCGCCCGATCCGGCGAACGGTGCGCGTCTGTTTGCGGCAAAACAATGCGTGCAATGCCACGGACCGAGTGGCCGTGGAACCGGTTATGGGCCGGACTTACGTGCGGCCACCGAACGCCTACGCGTCTCGGAAATCGCCGGACAATTGTGGAACCACTCCTCCGCCATGGCGGCGGCCATGAGCGCGCGCGGTATCGCGTTCCCCGAGTTCCGGGGGAGCGAAATGGCCGACGTGATTGCATTCCTTTATTACCTGCGATTCAACGAAACCGAGGGCGATGCCGCGAGTGGGGAACGGTTGTTTGCCGAGAAGGGCTGTTTGGCGTGTCACCTTACCGACGGCACACCTTCCGCCGGTCCGGATCTCACGCAGTCAGAGGTCGTGCGCACACCACTTGGCCTGGCCACCGCCATGTGGGATCACGCGCCGGCGATGTACGACCGGATTCGATCGACCGATACGGAATGGCCACGATTCGAAGGCAACGAGATGAGGGACGTCGCAGTCTATCTTCGAAGCCTGGCTGAGCGCCAATCGCCGGAGAGACAGAACCAGTAGGCCTCCGCCGTCTAAGTCTCGAGGTTTCCGCTCCGCATTTGCCAGCGGGGCCGGTCGAGCAGGGCGGCTGGGACTTCAGATTCGCGGGGTGCCGCGATGATGGCTTGGCCGGGCAGGGTGTCCTGGATGAGCCGCAACAACTTGCCCTGTCGTTCCGCGTCGAACTCAGCGAACACGTCATCGTAGAGGGCTATGGGCGGCGTGCCGTGTGCCTCGGTGAGGGCGGCCGCTTCGAGCAACCGGAGCGCAACTGCCGCCGTCCGTTGTTGACCCGCCGAGCCGAATCGACGCAAATCGTGTTGATCGAGCATCAGGCGAAGATCGTCACGATGCGGCCCCACGGTGGTCATGCCACGTTGGAGATCGCGATCCAACGTCGCGCCGAGTTCTCGCATGAAGGTCTCGACATGGTCGTCGGCGCGCTGCCGGTGCGCATGGTACGAAAGCGTGGCCGAACCCGCCTCCCCCAGTTCGGCGGTGAGCGCGGCGTACCGAGCGCGCCAACCACCGACCCATTCGCGTCGGGCGGATGCGATCCGTGACGAGTAACGCGCGAGCTGTTCGTCGAACGCCTGCGCTTCGGTTGGCTTGCCCCTCCGGAGCGCGGCATTCCGTTGCTTGAGTCCTGCGCGCATCGACGCCAGCGCCGAGAGGTATCCGGCGTGGGTCAGTGCCAGCAGGATGTCCAAGAACCGTCTCCGTCCGGCGGGGCCTCCGGCCACGATGCTCCGGTCTTCAGGTGAAAACAACACGGCGGTGATCTTTCCAACGGCTTCCGACAGCTTGCGGACTTCGAGCCCGTCGACCGTCACCTTCTTTCGGCGGCCCAGCACCTCGTAACCCGCCGTCACATGTCGATCTGCGGTACCGCCAACGAAGAACCCTTCGGTGGAGAAGCGTACCAACTCCCTGTCTTTCGCCCCTCGCATCGATCGGAAGAGTACGAGGTAATAGATCGCTTCGAGCAGATTGGTCTTTCCTTGTCCGTTTTCGCCAAGCACGACGACACCAGGGGGAGGCAACTCGACGTCGAGAGACGCAAGGTTCCGAAAGTCGCGAATGGTGAGGGTGGTGAGGTGCATTTCCCGGGTGGTATGCGCGCCTAGACGCGTTCGGGCAGCTGGCGCTGTCCGGACTCGAGGTCGAGGAGTTGGCGCTTGAGTGTGAGCCCGCCCCCGTAGCCACCGAGCTTGCCACCGGCGGCGATCACGCGATGACAGGGCACAACGATTGGGATGGGGTTGCGTCCGTTGGCGGAACCAACCGCCCGGGCGGCACCAGGCCTGCCCAACCGTGTCGCCAGTTCGCCGTAGGTGACGGTAGATCCGTAAGGGATGTTCTGGAGCGCGGTCCACACCTCCATCTCGAACGGAGTGCCATGGAGGTCGATAGGGAAGTCGAATCTCCGTCGCTCACCGGCCAGATACTCTACCAGCTCTCGGGCCACGCGGCGTTCGAGGTTTGACTCGGCCCCCCTTCGAGCGCTGCCGTTCAAGTCGATCGCGAGCACGGCGTTGCCGTCCCAAGACACGGCAAGATCGACCAGGTCGGTCTTCACGGCAAACCACGTCCCGGCGCCCGGTGACGGCCTTGGTCGTGGTTGTTCGCGAGTCCTCATGAGTCACCGTTCATCGAAAGTTCATGAAAGTTAGGTCAAGCTACACCCACTTTGTCGCCTGGGTATGTGTGTGGGGTAGTCCGTGAACGTATTCGCTGTGAAAGCATCGTAGTTCATGCCGCAACAGGTTCCGCGCCTAGCTGCGGTATTCACCATTGCCGTCGCCGCCCTCATCGGTGCGCGCATGGTGCTCGTCCCCGACACGTTTGGTGATGTCGGTCATTATCGGGCGGCCGCAGTGGATTCTATCAAGGCACATCCGAAGAAATACGCCGGGCACCAAGAATGTTCGTTGTGCCATGCTCCGACCGCCGAAAAGCGGTCGACGGGAAACCACAGTGGCGTCGCGTGTGAAGTTTGTCACGGGCCCGCGTTGAGTCACACGAGGGCGCCGATGGATATCAAGCCCACGGCGCCACGCGAGCGGGGCTTCTGCCCGCTCTGCCACTCCTACAATCCGTCGCGGCCCACGGGGTTCCCACAGATCGATCCGGTGGCGCACAACCCCCTGACGCCGTGCATCACCTGTCATGACCCTCACGCACCCGAGCCACCTGTCGTGCCGGAGGAGTGCAGTGCCTGTCACGCTCAGATTGCGCGTGAGAAGGCCGTCTCGCACCACACGGCGCTGCCGTGCACGTTGTGCCACCAGGCGCCCGACGAGCACAAGGTCAATCCACGAGCGAGCCGGCCGACCAAGCCAGCCGACCGGAGTTTTTGTGGGGCATGCCATGCGCAGGATGCGCCGTCGAGCGGAGCCCCACCGCAGATCGAGCTCCCAACCCATGGCCAACCGTATGTGTGCTGGCAATGCCATTACCCGCACCATCCGGAGACGGGATGAGCACGCTCGACCGTCGTCGCTTCCTCTCGGAAGCTCTCGACGTTGCTGCCGGGGCCGCACCCATAATGATTCTGGGGACCGTGTGCGTCTCCGTTGCTGCCGGACAGGAGGAATCAGACGCTTCCGGCCCCGAAGAGCACAACTATGCGATGGGGATCGACGTCAACAAGTGTATTGGGTGCGCGCGTTGTGTCGTCGCGTGCAAGGCCGAAAACGACGTGCCCGACGAGCCCCAGTATTTCAACACGTGGATTGAACGCTACGTCATCCGGCCGAATGGTGAAGTCGAGGTCGACAGCCCAAACGGAGGTATCGATGGCTTTCCTCCACTTGAAAGGGAGACCGACATTCGACGGACGTTTTTCGTCCCCAAACTCTGTAACCACTGTGTGAACCCGCCATGTGTGCAAGTCTGCCCGGTCGGCGCGACGTTCGTCAGTGAAGAGGGTGTGGTGTTGGTGGACGACGAGTATTGCATCGGGTGCCGCTATTGCATTCAGGCGTGTCCGTACGGCGCTCGGTGGATGCACCCCGAAAAACACGTCGCAGCGAAGTGCACGTTCTGCTATCACCGCATCGTTGACGGTATGGTGCCCGCGTGCGTGGAGGTCTGCCCCACGGGCGCACGGATCTTCGGTGAGGTCGAACGACTCGCAACACCTCTCGCGCGCTTCATGCGGTTCAATGACGTACAGGTATTGAAGCCGCATCTCAACACCAGACCAAAAGCCTACTACGCCAATCTCGACGGTGAGGTACGGTAGCCGTGCAGGGCTACATCTATCCCAACGAATTCGAGCTCCACTGGGGCCTGCTGGTCGTGCTGTATCCCTATATCACGGGACTCGTGGCTGGTGCCTTCATTTTGGCGTCGTTGGAACGCGTTTTCAACGTGAAGGAAGTCCAGCCGACCTATCGGCTGGCGCTTCTCACCGCGCTGGCGTTCATGCTCGTGGCGCCGTTGCCGCTGCTCGCCCACCTCGGTCACCCTGAGCGTTCCTACGAGATTTTCTTGACACCAAACCGCCAATCGGCCATGGCGATGTTTGGGTTCGTGTATGCCTGGTACCTGGCGGTAGTGCTCCTGTTGGAGGTTTGGTTCGACTATCGCAAGGATCTCGTCCTGTGGGCGCGTCAGTCGAGCGGGTTGAAGCGCTGGACGTACTACACATTGGCTCTGGGGTCGACCGACTTGTCCGATAAGGCGTTGAAGTTCGACGATAGTGCAGGGCGGTGGATCACGATCATTGGGATTCCTTCGGCGTTCCTGCTGCACGGCTACGTCGGATTCATCTTCGGCTCGATCAAGGCGAACCCGTGGTGGAGCAGCGTGCTGATGCCGGTCGTGTTCCTCTTCTCGGCCATTGTGTCGGGCATCGCGTTGGTACTGGTGCTCTACATGATTGCCACGATGTTGCGGTGGCGACCGATTGACATGGCGTGTCTGGACAAGCTTGCGCAGTTCTTGTTCTACGCGATGATCGTGGACGTCTCCCTGGAGATGCTCGACTTCATCCATCGCCTGTACGAGTCTGAGGAATCAATCGAGATCCTTGCCCGCATGATCGAGAGCAAGTTGTTCATCAGTCTCATTGTGTTGCAGGTCTTTGTCGGTACGCTTCTGCCACTGCTAGCACTCGGGATCGTCTCACCCGGCCTCCGCAAGGGCGGATTCGTCAAGACACCGCCGGAACTAAGGCGGTTCGTGTATTTCACGGCCGCCATACTCGTCCAAATCGGCATCTTCAGCATCAGATGGAATGTCGTGATCGGCGGACAACTGTTCTCCAAGAGTCTGCGCGGACTCACCGTGTACAAGGTGGAGCTGTTTGGCCTCGAGGGGTTGGCGATGACCCTGGGCCTGCTCTTCCTCCCGTTCGTCATCCTGTGGGTGCTCGTGAGACTGCTGCCACCGTGGGGTGACGAGGGGAATCCACCGGCGCCAGCATAGCGGACGACGGGGTGGCGCTTGGCTGGGTGTGTCTCGGATTCCCCCAACCTACTCGCTCATCAACTAGTGTTCACTGAATCTTCACGCTTATCTTGGCAAACTAAGCGGTCGCAAGGCGTTCGGTGGCTGACCAAAACCGAGGCCTGTGGGATCTCAAAGAGGGAGGGAGGCTTCGATGGTTCTAACTGAACGTAGACGAGGCATGAGGTCGGTGCTCCTCATGGTTGCGGCAACACTTGCCGTCCCGTGTACGGCCTCATCTGCTCAAGAACCTCCCGCACAGAGCGTTGAAGCAGGGGCCCGAGTGTTTGGCGCGGCTGGATGCGGAAGCTGCCACGTGACTGACGGCGCTGGAGGTGGGTTGGGACCGGATCTCAGTGTTGCCCCGTCGCAATCCATGTATGAGCTGGCGGCCGGAATGTGGAATCATATGCCTCGGATGGCGGCCACCATGGATGAGCTCGATATTCCCCGTCCGAATCTCGATCCGTGGGAGACGGCGAACCTGCTTGCCTTTTTGATGTGGGTCGCCGTACGTAGCCCCGACGGTGATCCAGACGAAGGACGGGCGTTGTTCACGAGCAAGCGGTGTCGCGTCTGTCACCAGGCAGGCGGAGTAGGTGGTGTGACCGGCCCTGCCCTGGACATGGTTGGGCAATTCGGGTCCCCGATCCAAATGGCGGCCGGTTTGTGGAATCATGCACCGACCATGATTTCGGTGCAGCAGACGCAGGATGTTCGTCGCCCAACGCTGACCGGTCGAGAACTCACGGACATCGCTTCGTACCTGTGGATGCAGTCCGAAGGTGCCCGGCTCGTGTCACTTCACATGTTGCCAGGCAGTCCGACTTCCGGGCGTCAGGAGTTTGCGGACATGGGCTGTGTCAATTGTCACAGCGTTGGCGGGAACGGCGGCAACGTCGGACCAGATCTTGGACAACCGGGTCGATTTCCCAAACTGATGGATTTTGCGGCGGCCATGTGGAACAAAGCGCCGGCGATGCTCGCCACGATGCGAGCGCGGAACCTAACTCCGCCGCAGGTGACGGCTGGGCAGATGGCTAATCTGGTGGCCTATCTCTCTGCGGAGCGGTATCTGGGCGAGATGGGAGACCCGGGTCGCGGTCGCATCATCGTGCAAGCTGTGGGCTGTCTGGGCTGTCACACACTTTCGGGCCGAGGCACCGGAGATGCCGGCGATCTCGCCGAATCACGGACGTTGGACACTCCGGCGGCGGGAATCGCGGCGATGTGGAATCACGTCCTGATGGTGGATGCCGACGGCCCTCCGGAATCATGGCCGGATCTTGATCCGTCCGCGATGGCCGACGTCGTCGCGTACCTGCAATTGCGGGGAGGAGAACGTTGAAGCGGATTTTACACGGAAGGTTGGTGCTCGGCTTGGCGCTCTGGCTTTTTGGCCTCGCGGCCTCGGCCGTTGCACAAGATATGGTGGACAACTGCGTGGTCTGTCACGGAGCACTGGATGACGATCGCCTGAACGGCCCAGTCGCGACGTTTGCAGACGATGTGCACGGCGAGCGTGGGCTGGGGTGCGTTGCTTGTCACGGTGGGGACCCGACGGCCCCGGGGTTCGATGGCATGGACCCCAACCTCGGTTTTCTCGGCAAGCCGAGCCGGGCCACAATTCCAAGCTTGTGCGGCCGCTGTCACTCGGATGCTGACTACATGCGGCAGTTCAATCCATCGATTCGCATCGATCAGGTGGCGGAATACGCGACTTCGGTGCACGGACGACGACTCAACGAGTTGTCGGATACCGCCGTGGCCACGTGCGTCAGCTGTCACCCGGCCCATCAAATCCGGCCGCCGTCTGACCCGGCATCCAGCGTGCACCCTCGGAACGTGGCTAACACGTGTGCCGCGTGTCACGCCGACGCCGATCGCATGGCCGAATACGGGATTCCGACCGATCAGCACGAACTCTACCAGCGGAGTGTCCACTGGGAGATGCTGTCGGAGGAGGGTGACTTGGGAGCGCCGACGTGTAACGATTGTCACGGCAATCACGGTGCGGCCCCTCCCGGTATCGCGTGGGTCGGGAACGTGTGCGGCCAATGTCACAGTGTGATGGCCGATAAGTTTGCGGACAGTCGACACTCCGAGACGTTCACCATGTTGGGTGTTCCAGGGTGCGCCACCTGTCACCGGAATCACGACATCGTGCGGGCAGACGACACCCTTCTCGGTTTGGGAGAGGGTGCCGTATGCGTGCGATGTCATACATCGGGCGATCCGGGAGGCGAGGCAGCTGGCGCCATGCGAGCCCTACTCGACTCACTCGGAGGTCAGTTCGATACGGCTCATGCGTTGTTGATGAGGGCGGAGAACGCCGGCATGGAGGTCAGCAACGCACTCTTTGAACTCGAAGGGGTCACGACATCGTTGGTGAGCGCTCGTGCCGCGGTGCACTCGTTCGACGTGAATGTGGTGACTGCGGAAGTCGACGAGGGGCTGGCCATCGCGGTTGGGGTGTTTGCGAGCGGAGAACGCGCGTTGCGCGAACTCCGATTCCGGCGAACCGGCCTCGTGGTTTTCGTGATGATCATCGTTGCACTTATCGTCGGACTGGTCATGAAGATCCGGCAAACCGAAAACCGACAAATTGGAGTGGACGGCTAATGGCAACTCGGAGAAGCTTCGTCGATTGGCTCCTGGGTACGAGTTTGGGGGGGTTCGTGCTCGCGGTGTTATACCCCGCCGGTCGTTATCTCGTCCCGCCGGAGGCCGGAGAGTCCAGTGCGTCGTCAGTGACGCTGCCGATGGGTCCCGACGACATTGCTCCCAACGAGGGACAAATCTTCAAGTTCGGGAGCCGACCCGGAATCATTCTCCGTACGCCCGAAGGTGACCTTCGGGCGTTCTCGGCCAGCTGTACTCACCTGCAGTGCATTGTGCAGTACCGCGGCGATCTGAATCACATTTGGTGCGCGTGCCACAACGGGCACTTCGATCTCAATGGCCGAAACATTCAGGGTCCTCCACCGGCGCCGCTCGAGGTGTACGAGGTCCACGTTCGGGGCGACGATATCGTCGTCAGCAAGACAACTTGACGTGACTACAATGAGCGAGGCCGTCAGACAGGCTGGGCAGTGGCTCGAGGATCGCCTTGGACTGGCTGCGCTTGGCACGTTGGCAAAAAAGAAGGACGTGCCCGTCCATCGCCACACGATCTGGTACTACCTGGGCGGCATGACGTTGTTCTTGTTCATGGTCCAGGTCGGTACTGGCGTCTTGTTGCTGTTCTATTATCGGCCGAGCGCGGAAGAGGCCTTCGAGTCGGTGCAGTTCCTGATGGCCGAAGTCGAATTCGGTTGGCTCATCAGGTCGATTCATCATTGGGCTGCCAACCTGATGATCTTCACTCTGTTCTTCCACCTGTTCAGTGTGCTGTTGCTGAAGGCCTATCGACCGCCGCGAGAGCTTACCTGGCTCACCGGCATGGCGCTGTTTGGGTTGGCCTTGGCGTTTGGGTTTACCGGGTACCTCCTTCCGTGGAACGAACTTGCGTTTTTTGCGACTCGGGTTGGGACGGCCATCATTGGGGTGGTCCCGGTGGTCGGGGAGTTCTTCCTACGCGTGGCGCGCGGCGGCGATGACGTGACCGGTGCCACGCTCACGCGATTCTACGCGATCCATGTGGCCATACTCCCTGCGGCAGTCGTGGGGCTGGTGGGAGTGCACCTCTACCTCGTGCAGAAATTGGGGATGAGCGTGCCGCCCAGTGTCGAACAGGACGGTACGCCCCCACGTACGATGAAGTTTCTACCCGACTTCTTGATGCGCGATTTGGTTGGGTGGCTCGTCGCGCTAGCCGCTCTCGCAGCGTTGGCCGCCTATCTGCCCGCCGAGTTGGGCGACAAGGCCGACCCCTTCGCGTCCGCCCCCGCGGGAATCAAGCCCGAGTGGTATTTCATGTTCATGTTCCAAACGTTGAAGTACCTGCCGGCGCACATACTTGGTATCGAAGGAGAATTAGTGGGTGTGGTGGGATTCACGGTCGCAGGAATCCTCGTGATGCTAATACCGTTTTTGGATCGAAAGGCGGCTCGAGGAGAGCGGAGCCCCATGGTCACATGGATTGCGTGGGGACTCATCGTATACATCCTCGTCCTGACTTACCTGGGGTATACGGCAGATCCCACGTTATAGGGACGTTTGTAACACTTACGGCCGGGATCGCCCGAAAACATAGGGGATTCGTTGTCTAAGACGCGCATTAAACCGCCTTTAGAGTGTTGCATCGCGTCGCGTGATTTCGTAGCTACCTACCCAGAGAGAAGGGCTTCATTCTGAGTGAGGGGGGATCCGTGTTTAAGAATGTCAGATGGATAACGCGGGCGCTGCCTTCGGTGGTAGTGGGTGTGATGCTGATCAGTGCCTGCACCGAAGAAACGGTGGTGTTCCGAGATCCGTTCAACTCGCCTGTGGACTCGATCAATGGGTTCCTGGGGTATTTTAGCGTCCCCGATGCGCGGACCACGTGCGGGAATTGCCATGCCGATAAGGAGGTCGATTGGCGAGAGACGCTCCACGCTGACGCCTGGGCCGGTCTGCACACCAGCGAGTTTGCAAACGATACGACATGCGGTCCGTGTCACTCGGTGAGTGAAAAGGGGAACGTGGTCAACGTGTTGGCTGGGTATTCGGTCACGTTCGACAGCACGTACCATGATGTCCAGTGTGAATCCTGTCACGGCCCGGGCATCGACCACGTGCAGAACCCTGAAGCCGTGCAGCCACTCGCGCCCGCGTACGTAGACGAATTTACGGGCTGCGGCGAATGTCACCAGGACACCCATCACCCGTTTGTCGAACAATGGTCCGAGTCCAAGCACGCGATTGGGTCAGGGTTCGGTCGAGGTAGCAGATCCGGTTGCGACGAGTGCCATAACGGCAAGGTGGCTCTCGTGGAGCAGTTCGGGGTGAGCACCGAATACCTCGAAAAGGACGATGGGGAGGTGATGGTCCACACGTGTGTCGTGTGTCACGATCCCCATGGAGGCCCGAACGGTGGTCAATTGCGTGCCCCAATCGACGAAGGTACGGAACGCAATCTGTGCATCAAGTGTCACGACCGTCGCGTGAACCCGGACAAGACCACCCACGGGTTCCACGCGGCGCAGGGACCACTGGTTATCGGGGACAACGTCGGGTGGCTGCCCGATAGCTTGGAATGGCCCGATCCGCAACCACATTACCACGGTGATCCGGACGTCAATGAGCGCTTGTGCGCCACGTGCCATGTCGAGATGTTCACCACGGACGATGGGTTCCACAGCGTCGGCCACCTGTTCGAGGCGGCGCCGTGTGTGGATAGCGATGGCATTCCCGTTGCTGGGTTCAACTGCACCAACGACGATCGTCGCTTTGACGCGTGTGCGCAGTGTCACGGGTCGGCGTCCAACGGTCAGAATAAGTTCGAGACGTACCAGGCGGAGTTGGAGCGGTACCTCTTCTCCATCTGGACCGACGTGAACGGGAACGACACGCTGGATGTGGCGGGTCCCGATACGGGCATCCTCGTGCGCATCGTGCAGCTCGGCGATTGGACGATTCTCAATCAGGACGACGACGTGTTCACGACGGCTGAGGGGCTGCTCTTCAATGCTCAGCTGGCTCACGGGCGCGATGTCGCTCCGTGGTTCGGGGATGCGGATTACCCGATCGCAGACAGCGCGGCCTTTGGCGGGACGCCGGGGGTACCGATCTACGACCACTTCGGAACGCACCGATCCAGTGGGGGCGGGATGCACAATCCTACATATCTGCGCGAGATCCTGATTGCCGGGATTTACGCCGCTGCCAGCCATTACGGGGTTGCGGCGCCCGCGGGATTGCCCGCTGGGCTTCCAGCGAGTTCAGGAATAAGGAAGAAGAGTCAGTAAGTAACGGTGGATCAACGGTAGTTATGCCGGCCCCACCCTCGCGAGGGGGTGGGGCCGGTTGCATGATCAGCCGAAGCGGACCACACTTCCTGACGGTCTACGAGAGGGTTTGGGGGTGGATACTCAAGGAGCAGTAGTGCCGGAGACAGATGACGTCGAGCGCACGGAGTCGGGAAAGAGCTTTACGGATCTCCTGCTCGTTGCCGTTATCGTGCTCATGATTGCTGCCGGCGGCATGGTCGGCGCGTTCTACGTGTTGCCACAGGAAAACCTCACCATTCCGGAATTACAACCTGCCGTGCACGTGGTTCGCGAGGCGGGGTTCCCGATTGGAGCGAGTCGCCTGGTCCAATGGGGTGATCGCTTGCTTCTGGTCGTTCGATTGGGGGACCAGCGCTACTTTGCCCTTCAAGGTGTGTCGCCGTACGACGGCTGCGTGCTGGAATGGGACGAGCAATCTACCCGCGTTGTCTCTCCCTGCAGTCACGTAGTGTATGACGCCAGGGGACACGTCGTCACCGGTCTCTCGACCGAGCCCCTTCGCCAGTACCCGGTGTTCACTCGAGCGGGATCCGTGTATGTGGCAGCCGACTAGGAGATTCCAGATTTGATGGGACGGGTACGGCAGGCGATCCGCAATTTGTGGAACGACCTCAAGTCGAGTACCGATGCGAGCCTTCTGGGGGCCGTGCGCTTTCTTGGCCTGTTGTATGGCCCCATCGACCGGCGGCTCCGGATCGATCAGGCGTTTCGCAAGTCCATGGGGTACAAGCTGCCGTCCTTCATCGGCTGGCGGCACGCACTCGGAGGGATCACCTACCTGCTGTTCGTGGTGCTGGTAATCACCGGTGTACTCCTCGCCTTCTACTACCGTCCGTCCGCGCAGGAGGCTTACCCGAGCGTGCAACACATCGTGTCGCGCGTGTCCTTCGGATGGCTCGTGCGTGACCTCCACGTGTGGTCGGCTAGTCTCATCGTCGTGGTCATGTTGGCCCACATGGCACGAGTGTTCTTCAATGCCGCCTACAAGCCTCCTAGGGAGACCAATTGGCTGGTGGGCATACTCCTGCTAGGGGTCGTTCTCGCCTTCGGTGCTACCGGATACCTGCTGCCTTGGGATCAATGGGCGTATTGGACCGTCACGGAAGTGGTCACGGCGTTGGAGGGCCTTCCGGTGATGGGTGGCCTTCTGGTCCAGGCCTTGATTGGGGACGAGATCATCTCAGGGGCAACCCTGAGCCGGTTTTTTGCGTGGCACGTCATCATACTTCCCTGGATTGCCTTTGCCCTTCTCGCGTACCATTTCACGCTGATACGACGGCGCGGGATCGCGCCGCCGGGTGGCAAAGAGGTTGAACTCGGAACCGGCGTGCCCTTCTTCCCAAACCACATGCTCCGCTCGTTCATGGTGGCGCTGCTCGTGTTGGGAGGCACGCTCTCGGTGGCACTGCTATACCCGCGTCCCATTGGTGATCCCGCGAACCCCTACGAACTGCCGGGAGAGCTGGTCTCGACCTGGGTGCCGGTCGACGTGTCCTTGGGCTTGATCCGATATCTCGGGGTTTGGGGCTTCCTCCTGTTCTGGGCACTCGGGTTGAGCCTTGTCTTCCTTCCGTTGTTCGATCGGCGCCCCGAGTACAGTCTGAGACGGCGGCCCGTCGTCGCCGCTCTGGGTTTGACGTTCTTCGGTGGGTTCCTGATCGCGTGGATCGCCGGACAACAGCTACGCTCGGTGCCGCCATCGGAGGCGTTGTTGCGGGACGTGTCGGAGGAACGCGTACTCCCGACTTCCCGCCGGGTGCCGATTCCCAACGTTGGGTCGCCGGCCGACGTCAATGCCGATTCGATACCTGGAGATGTGCCGTGACCGTCCTACTGTTTCTGTGGGCACTCACACCAGGATTGTCCGCGCCCGCTGGGAGCGGATTCACGCAAGCAGTGCAAAGCGCCGATTCGACGTATGGATGCCTGATCTGCCATGCGGACAAGCGGCGTGCGTTCCGGTTGGGGGTTCATTCCGAGCGTGGTATCCATTGCGATGACTGTCACGGTGGAGACCCAACTACCGTCGAGACTCAGTCCGCACACCGCGGCGAGTTTCTCGGGACGCCAAGCAAGGCGCAGACCGTCACCCTGTGTTCGTCCTGCCACGGTGATCCCGATCAGATGCGTCAGTTCGGCTTGTCGGCCGATCAGCTTGCCGAGTTCGGGACGAGCCGTCACGGGATGCTGCTTAGTGCCGGAAATACGGACGCACCGTCTTGCACGGATTGTCATGATGCGCACACGATCCTGCGACCTGAGGACGCCCGAAGTAATGTGCACCCGCACAACATTCCCTCGACGTGTGCGACGTGCCATGAGGACGGGCAGATGATGGCGAAGTACGGTTTGCCGACGAATCAGCTCGAGCTGTACCGCGCCAGTGCGCACGGCGTGGCTGTCTTCGAACGAGACAACTTCGCAGCGCCGACGTGCGTCGGCTGCCACGGATCACACGCAGCGCTGCCACCCCGGGTGACGGAGATCGCCAGCGTCTGCGAGCGGTGTCACCAGTTGCTCGGCAGAGAATTCGA
The DNA here is from genome assembly GCA_039656555.1 of Gemmatimonadota bacterium. Taxonomy (GTDB): domain Bacteria; phylum Gemmatimonadota; class Gemmatimonadetes; order Gemmatimonadales; family GWC2-71-9; genus CAMYLY01. Next base: position 24,876 of record JBDHLU010000012.1, read on the forward strand.
TCGAGGTCCGCACGGTCCGGCGACGCAGGCAGGGACGCTCAGGGGGTGCTTGGGTTGTCACGGGAATCACGAAACCGTCCGGACCCCGGTTGACGAAATCGCGGCGACCTGCACCCGCTGCCACGACGCCGGGAGCGAAGCGGACAGCGTGGGTAATGAGATCCAACGTCAGGTGAAGCAGGCCGACTCCGAACTCGAGTCCGCGGCACACGCGCTCGACGAACTCCTGCGGATCGGTCGGTCAACCGATGACGCGCGCGCGCGGTACCGAGCGGCCCTCACGGATTTTCGACAGATGGCCCAAGTGCAGCATAGTCTCGATCTCGAGCTTCTCCAAGACCTTGGACTTCGTGTCGCGTCGGCCACCGGAATCGTGCACGCACAGGCGGAGGTTGCCGCCGAGGAACAATGGGAGCACAAGCTGCTCTTGCTTCCCATTTGGTTCTTCGTGTTGGCGGGAATCGTGCTCGCCGTGTTCAAGTTGCGCGAGGTTCGTTAGTCCGTATGGTACCGCTCCGAAGGATTCGGCGACGTCTCTCTCGCCCGCTGAAGATTTTCATCCAGGTTAGCGTGTTGTTCGTCATAGTTGCGGCCGTTGGCACCATCGGCTTCATCGAATACAGCGCGCAGCCGAGTTTCTGCCGCAAATGCCACAACATGGAGCCGTATTATCAGTCGTGGACGACATCGTCGCATAGTGAAGTGAAGTGCATCGAATGTCACTACGCGCCGGGTGTCAAAGCGGAGGCCATGGGGAAGCTTCAGGCGGCAAACCAGGTCGTGAAGTACGTCACGGGGGCGTATGGGGCGACGAAGCCGTGGGCGGAAATCGAAGATGCCGCGTGCCTGCGATCGGGGTGTCATACGCTTCGAAAGGTGGAGGGAGTGGTCGACTACCGAGGGGTGCGGTTCGACCACACGCAGCACCTCGGGCAACTCCGTCGCGGCAAGCAACTCCGTTGCACGAGTTGTCATTCCCAGATCGTCCAGGGCGACCATCTCGCGGTCACCGCGAGCACATGCTTCCTCTGCCATTTCAAGGAACGGGAAGGGGATGACCTTTCTGCCGGTTGCGTAGCATGCCATCGTTCGCCGCCGCGCGTGGTCTCGCCGGCGGGGTTTGTCGTGGACCACCCACAATACGTCGAGGATCTCGTCTCGTGCATCTCCTGCCACGAGCAGGTGACGCACGGGAACGGTCATGCGGAAGAATCGCGCTGCATCAACTGTCACAACGACACGGAAGTCCTCGATCAGTATGACAACACGACGCGTCTGCATCGCGTGCACATTGCCGAACGCAATGTCGAGTGTATGCAGTGCCACACGCCGATCGAGCACCACCTCATCTCACTCGAGGAGACGGCCGAGCTGGAGTGCGCGGCGTGTCACCGGAACGTCCATGAGGTTCAACAGCGCATGTATGCCGGTACGGGTGGGCACGGCACCGACGATGCGCCGAGCTCCATGTATCTGGCCCGCGTCACGTGCCAGGGGTGCCATCAGTTGCCACGCCAGATTAGCGGACACGAAACCGTCAACCTCGCTGGTGCGGCAACCTGCATGTCGTGTCACGGCATCAGTTACGCCAATATCCTTCCCTCGTGGCAGGCAGACCTGGATCGGAAGGTGATACGCGTGAACCAGGTGGTCAGTGGGGCGCGAACGGCTGCCGGAAGGCGTGGCGGTGTGACGGACTCTCTGCTGCGTCTCGCGGAGGAGAACCTGGCTATGGTGCGGGACGGGCAGGCCGCACATAACGTGGCGTATGCGGATCAACTGCTCCGTGCCAGCCTAGATCTAACCCGTCGGGCCGTGGATGCGGGCGGAGTCGCGTATGCCATGCCGACCATCGATCTCGGGCCGGCATTTAGTGAAAACACGTGTTTACAGTGTCACATTGGTATCGAACGGCAAGCCGTGACATTCGGCCGCCGGCGCTTCGACCACGGACGTCACGTTGTCGATGCATCGCTCGACTGCACTACATGTCACAGTGGGTTGGACGATCACGGACGGAACCTCCTCACGTCACCGTCGGACTGTGCGGCCTGCCATCATCTGGATGTCGAGAGTTCCGACTGCGTCCAATGCCATAGTGACCCCGGTACCTATCCGTCGCAGCCGATCGCGGTACCAGTCGGAAACTTCGTTCACGAGCCCCATCGTGACGCGGGATTGGGGTGCGCGTTCTGTCACTCCCCACCCAGCATGAGCACCGAGGCAGTGGATTGTACGACCTGCCACGAACTGCACCACCAGCCCGCTGCCACCTGCAACCTGTGTCACAGTGGGGTCAAGGAAAAGCACGACGTCGCGTTCGCGCACCTCCAGTGCTCGCAGTGCCACGGAGAAAAGGTGGCCGGCGTAACCGAATGGAGTCGTCAGGTGTGCACGACCTGTCATGTGGACAAGGTCGATCACAACGCCCCCGTCGAATGCCATCTGTGCCACGAGATGGCGCCGCTGTCACCGTTGCTGACGCAGCCACCGCTCGTAGGCTTTGGGATGATGCTCCTTGAGTTCTCGCAGCGTCATCTTCCCGTCCAACCACACCCGGCTCATTGGAAAGACCCCTGGCTTGAGATGCACGGCGTAGAGATGCCAGAGGATGATCGCGAGGAACGCCACTACAGCTTCGTAACCGTGAATGGCAAGGATCAGGTCGTACACCCACTTCGGAAAGAATCGTAGCGTCGTCTCGAAGAACCACATCATGAACCCAGTGACGACCATGACGATCGATCCCCACACGACCGCCAGGTATTCGAACTTCTCGAACGGATCGAACTTGTCGAACGGCGGAGGCTCGTCAGTCTTCCCGAGCTGATAGCGAACGTGGTGCACGATATCGCGAACGTCCTGAATCTGGGGAATCATCCGCCAGATATCGCGACGACCCTCGGCGGTAACGATCACGTACACTATATGGAATACGCCCAGCAGGAGGAGTGACACACCAGCGAAGTGGTGCGTGAACGTGCGGAACGGGAACGCTCCCTCCATCACGCGGGGTCCGATTCCCGGAATCAGTAGCGGGAGTCCCGTGATGATGAGGACCACGAAGACGATCACGAGCACGATGTGTTGGACGCGTTGCGCGACGGTGAACCGAATGATCGTCGCGTCCCAGTCGATTTCGTGGGTCTGGGAATCAGCCATGGGCCGATCCTCTCGCTCTGTCGACCACGCGTCGACGATATTGGTCGAGAAAGATCATGCCCGCGGCGTAGAGTACGATGGCGGCGATCAACGCGATGTAGAACAACTGCACTGCATACGCGACGAAATTGACGTCCTCTCGCAATGACCGTACGTGGATCTTTCCGTTGGCGACACCAGCGCCGATTCCTGGATGGCACGAACCGCAGGTCTCGACCAGGTTCGCAGGATGAATCGTCGACAAGGTGTCTGATGACGGAAGGATGTCGTGTGCGCCGTGGCAACTCTCGCAGTTAGCCACCGTCAGCTCGCCACTCTCCAACGCGATACCGTGGAAGGATCCCAGGAACGTGCGCCCGCGCCCGGGTGGCAATCCGTACTTGTCGTCCAGGTCTTCGCGGTCGTGGCAGGCAGTACAGGTTTGGGCGATATGGGTTGGATAGACTGAAGAGGCCTCACTCGTGATTGGTTGGACGCCGTGCTCGAGGTGGCAGTCTATGCAGGTTGGTACGTCACGGTTCCCCTCGAGGAACATCGTGCCATGTATCCCGCGTTCGTACTGTGCAAGAATGCCCACATGGCACTGCCCGCACTTCTTCCCAACGTTGTCATGATGGACGGGCGACTCCGTGCTGGTGACGAGTTCGATATCATGCGCACCGTTGGAGCTGTGACAATCCGTGCAGACGGGAGCCATGGCGAGGCCCTTCGCGATCAGCCCTCTTCCATGCACGGACGTGAGATAGGAGCGTACGGACTCAACGTTCTCCTGGCCAAACCGGGCCATCGCGGTCGAATCGCTGTGACAGCTAGCACACGCCTCGAACTGCGTGAGCCGGTATACGGATGAGGCCGGATCCTCCGGGCCGAGGATGTGATGGTTGGTGTGGCAGTCAGCGCACGTGGCTGGTGGCTCACCGGCGACCTCATGGGTTCGGCCGTGCACGTTGGTAGCGAGGTGATCGCGGGCATCGCTGTGGCACATCCCACAGTCCACCGGTGCCGGCGGTTCGTGGGGATAATCGGTGATGTCGCTGTGGCAGAGCGTGCAGGTGAACTGCATGCGCCCGTGAATGGACTCCGCGAATTCTTCGGGATCCACGGCAAGCGTTATCGCACGCGCGGAATCGCCGGACAGCCCAGCGAGAAGCTGCCGATCCGTATGGCACGCCGTACAGGCGTCTTGAGCGAAGGTGGGTGGTGCATACACGGCACCCACCAGGAGAAGAAAAACAAGCGCGTACCGGACGCGACTCGTCGATCTCAGCATCGTACGCTCCCCCAAACTACTCCAGCGCGGTGCGCGTTGCGACCTTAGCCCAACCCGTGGGATTCACGCGCACTGGAAGATACGGACTCGGGCGGTCCCAATTCCAAATCGAGAATGAGTAAGCCTTTAGGGTCCGTCGAAGGGGCCGACTCGCGATACATTGTTTCTCGGGAGTGGGCTTTCGGCTCGCACGAGATAGGGTGGGGATGTTCATGCGAAGGTGGGTGACGGCACGGAGGACCGTGACCGCGGCGATCGCACTAATCGTCGTGGGATTCATGCGCCCGTCCGCCGCGGCCGCGCAATCGAGCGACGAGTGTCTGCTCTGTCATGGCAATGGCGCAATGTTCAGCGGCAATGCCGACAGCGCGCGGCTCGTCTTCCCGACCGACATTTTTGCCAGCTCCGTCCATGGACCGGCCGGGCTCAGCTGCCAGATGTGCCATCTTGGGATGGCCTTCCCACACCCGGACCAGCCAACCGCTCCGGATTGTGGGCTCTGCCACGTTGAGCAGGCGAGGCAGCACGGGGAATCATTGCATGGGCAGGCGGCTGCGCGCGGCGATCCCCTCGCCCCGAGCTGCACGGATTGTCACGGCACACACGGTGTCCGCTCGCATACCGATGTTGCATCGCCCACGGCGGTGCTCAACATCCCCGGCTTGTGCGGTGAGTGTCACCACGAGGGATCACCCGTTTCGCGCACCCACGACATCCCACAGGACAGCATTCTAGAGAACTATTCGCTGTCCATCCACGGTGAGGGGCTCTTCCGGCAGGGGCTGTCGGTTACGGCGGTGTGCACGTCGTGCCATACCTCGCACCAGATTCTCCCACACACCGACCCGCGGTCGAGCATCCACGTAGACAACGTGGCGGCGACGTGCATGCAGTGCCACGCGCAGATCGAACAGGTGCATCGCCAGGTCATCGAAGGGCGGCGGTGGGAGGAGGAACCCGAGAGGATCCCCGCGTGCGTCGACTGTCACTCACCCCATGAGATTCGGCGCGTGTTCTACGACGCGGGTACCGCTGACCGAGATTGCCTGGGCTGCCACAGCGATCAGGCACTTCGTGGTGTGGCCCGTGGGGATTCGGTGTCGCTGTATGTCGACGAGGCGGCGCACACAGCATCGACGCATGGGGAGATCGCATGTGCCCAGTGCCACACGGAGGTGACACCGGGGCTCACCCGGGCCTGCTCGACGATTGCCGCACCGGTCGACTGCGCGGTCTGCCACGACGGTGTGGTCACTGAGTACACGCGGGGGATTCACGGACAACTAGCGGCGCAAGGAGATACCGACGCGCCGGTCTGCCTGGACTGCCACGACCACCACACCACGCAGGGGAGTGACGTTCCGGCCTCGCCGACCTTTGCGCGGAACGTTCCGGATCTCTGTGCGCGATGCCACCGGAGCGGCGAGCGGGCGGCAGTACGCATCATCTCTGATGTCTCGACACCTGTCGAAAGCTATGAGATGAGCATCCACGGTAAGGGGCTGTTCGAGAGCGGCCTCACTGTCACGGCGACATGCAGCGATTGTCACTCGCCGCACATGGAGTTGCCGGCCGACGACTCGAGTTCTACCGTGCACCGCAACAACCTAGCGACGACGTGCGGCACCTGTCACTACGGGATCGAGGAGCAATTCCGTACCAGCATACACTGGTCCGAAGACGGCCCGGACAACGGGGAGCACCCACTTCCCACCTGTGAAGACTGCCACACGTCCCACACGATCAGTCGAGTCGATCGCGCTGACTTCCGCCTGAGCATGATGAGCCAGTGCGGGCGCTGTCACGAAGACGAGGCGGACACGTTCTTCGACACCTTCCATGGGAAGGTATCGCGGCTTGGCGATGCTGCCGCGGCAAAGTGCTACGATTGTCATGGCACGCACAACATACTTCCGCCCGACGATGCCCGATCTACGCTCAGTCGGAATAACATTGTGGAGACGTGCTCAGGTTGTCACGAAGGCGCCAACCTTCGCTTCACCGGCTACCTGACCCATGCTACCCACCACGACCCAGAAAAATATCCATGGCTCTTCTGGACGTTCTGGGGAATGACGACGCTCTTGGCGGTCACCTTCACCTTCGCGACGCTGCACACCACGGCGTGGTTGTTCAGGCTGTGGCGATCTCCGGGGGTGTGGAAACGGCACCGCCCGAAACCGGGTGAGAAGCTGTACCAACGGTTCACGGGTTTCCAGCGCACGCTGCACCTCGTGATGCTGATCAGCTTCTTTACGCTCGCTCTCACCGGCATGATTATCAAATTTTCCCATATGGGATGGGCACAGGTCATGGCCAGGGTCGCTGGTGGGTTCTCCACGACGGGGGTTCTCCATCGCGTAGCGGCTATCGGGTTGATCACCATCTTCATGGTCCACTTGTGGGACGTGGGTAAGCAGCGGAAACAATCGGGCCTGACGTGGTGGCGGTTTCTTTTCACCGCGCCCAACTCGATGGTATTCAACAGGAGGGACGCCCGGGAGTTCGTGCAATCCGTCCGATGGTTCCTCGGGCGTGGCCCACGGCCACGGTACGGTCGATATACCTATTGGGAGAAGTTCGACTACTTCGCCGTCTTCTGGGGAATGTTCATCATCGGATCCACCGGCATGTTGCTCTGGTTCCCGGAGTTCTTCACTCTGGTATTCCCGGGGTGGTGGGTCAACGTTGCGACGATTCTGCACAGTGACGAGGCGCTGCTGGCCGTGGCGTTCATCTTTACCGTGCATTTCTTCAACACGCATTTCCGGCCGGACAAATTCCCAATGGACCCCGTGATCTTCACGGGAGGCGTGCCGCTCGAGGAGCTCAAGCGGGACAAGCCGGACGAGTACGAGTCACTCGCCCAGTCCGGTCAGCTGCAGGACCGTTTGGTGGATCCGTACCCGGCCAAGTTGGAGCGTGCCTTCAAAGTGTTTGGCATGCTCGCCCTGGCGGTGGGGCTCACGTTGATTGGATTCATCATCTACTCGATGCTGTTTGGATACCGGTAACGGCGGGCACCTGGATGAAGGTTTCTTAAGGTGGTATTCTCCGCAGCCATCGGGTGAGAGGCCATCTTCAACGGGGCATAGTTGGGTGATGAGTGTGCAAAAAGGGGAGGGGTTATGAGACCATCGGCGATGGCAGTGGTGGGCGCTCTCGTCGGATCGGCGTGTGTGGTTGCACCGCTCGCTGGACAGGGCTACCAGCTTCGTCTGGATACACGTTTCCAGTCGGTGTCGTTTCACGACGTCAACGACCAGCAAATCCGGGGCGCTCCACTCGTGAGTACCCTCGATGCCGCATTCTGGGGGTTTGGGTTGCGCGGGGTCAGTATCAGAACGCGGTCGCGTCTGGGAACGGATCTTTTGGATACCACCGCTTGGCCGGGAACAGAACCGACGATTCAGCTGGTCGAAGCGTACGGGGAATACGCGAGTCGCCTCGTCACGGCTCAAGTCGGGCGAACCCATAACGTGTCACGGCTTGGGTATACGGGGTTTGACGGGGCGCGGGTGAATGTCCGGCCGTGGCGCGGTCTTCGTGCAAGTGCCTACGGCGGGTGGGGGCTGGCCCGAGCCGTACCGCTGCCGCTCACGAGTCCGGCGATCAATCCGCTGAATGAGTTTGTGCCGACGGATCGCCAGATCGTGCTGGGTCTCGTGCTCGGATGGTCGACCCCGAAGGTGGATGCGAATGTCGTCTGGCAACGAGAGCAGGTGTCGTCGGACGGATCGGCCTCCGCCCTCGCGGGGTTGCGGGGTGCGGCAGACGTCGCGGTTCGCCCGTTTCGTGGATGGACGGTTACTGGAGCCGCCGAGTTTGATTTTGCCCGGTATGAGGCGAACGGTCTCGATGGGCAGGTCACGTACCGGGACGCCCAGGGTCGCTTCCAACTGACTGGTGGCGCCCGGTTCTACAAACCCTATTTCGACCTTTGGACGATTTGGGGTGTGTTCAGTCCCACGCCGTTCTCGGCGGGGTTTGGCACAGCCCGTGTCACGCCACTGAGGGGTCTGGAGCTGTGGACCACAGGTGAGACCTACAAGTTCTGGGATTCCGGGGTGGCCGCGCCACTTGCCGTGGTCAAAGACGATGGCTGGCGTTGGTCGGTGGGCGGCACCTTCACGAGGATGCGTCGGGTGACCCTCGGCGCGGGGTATCACGTCGAGGCGACCAATGGTGCCTCGTCCCTTGGTTTTGATGCGAAGGGTGCGTACAGCCTGTTCCGCAGTCTTTCGCTCGAGGTCGTCGGAGGGTACCGGCTGCGTCCACTGGAATACCGTATCAACGATTCGAAGGTGTGGAACTACGGCCTGCGTGTCGATTGGCTGCCGGTAAACGGGGTCATCGTGAACGCGGGAGCCGTCAGGTACGACCAACGGCTGGCTCGTGAGGGGACTGGGCAGTCGTTTGGCGACTGGCGCTTCCACCTCGGGCTGACGCTCAGTTATGGGTCCGGCGCCGATACGCCGAGCCTGCATCCTGCCATTCTGCGGATACCAGAACGGAGGCCCCAATGAAGATGATCTCCACGCTTGCGGCAGCCGCGGTGGCGGTCGCCGTGATGGGAGCGGGTCCCGTCCCGGAGGTCGTTCCCGTCGTGGACGTGCCTGCCGTGCAGTTTGACCATGAGAAGCACGCGCCGCTGTTTCCGGATTGTACGACCTGCCACACGAGTGTGGGCAACGACGCGGCCGTATATCCTGCCCCGACATTTTGCGCGGCATGTCACGATGGGAATACGCAACCGCGCATCGATTACGTGCCGCCGGAACCCAATCCCCGGTCCGTACATGATCCCGATGTGGGGGCTGACCAATGCGTGACGTGTCACGCGCCGGACGGGTCGAGGCAGGTGTTCGTCGCACCGGCCTCGCATGACGTCGCGTGGCAGTCGATCCATGGACGCGATGCGGCCGCGGATCCCGAAACCTGCGTGACGTGTCACGTTCGAGAAGATTGCCTCGACTGCCATCGATCCGGGGCGGCATCACCGGCGGGAGGGTATCACGAGACGGATTTCCTGTCGTTACATCCCGCCTCCGCCTACTCTCGAGAGACGGCGTGCGCTGATTGCCATAACAACGGCGCATTCTGCCAGACCTGTCACCTCGGGGCTGGGCTCGTGACGGGCGGTCCGCAGAGTGGTATATATCACGACGGTACGGGCGTGTTCACGGCCGGTCATGGACAGGCCGCGCGACAGAGCTTGGAGTCGTGTGTGGCGTGCCACACCGAAAGCGATTGTATCCGTTGTCACATACGGTTGAATCCGCATGGACCGAATTTCAACGCGGAACAGCAAGGAAAGTCGTCGCCCAGTGTGTGCGTCGTGTGCCACGGGCAGAATGTTCCATGAAGACTAGCTTAGGTCTGAGGGAACGTCGGCACGATCGGTGGAGTAGAGTCGGAAGAGTGGGTTGTTACACGAACTAAACCAGGGAAACTGGGGGAGGGGAAATCGATGCGGTATGCGAAGCCGGTCGCTTTGGCCGGGGTGCTGATGGTGGCGGCGGTTTTTGCTGCACCAGTTCTTGGCCAGGAGGCCACGAAGCCAGTGGTGGTGTCGCACGACCTCGCTGGTCGCGACAATTGCATGATGTGTCATGCAGGTGCCATGGAGGCGGTTCCAGGGGTGCCCGAAACGCACGCGGACAGAACCAATGAGACCTGTCTGTGGTGTCATGGCGCAGATGCAGACGTGCAGAAGGCCACACCAAAAATCGTGTCGCACGACCTCGCCGGTCGTGACAATTGCATGATGTGTCACAAGGCCGGCGCGATGGAACCTGTGCCGGACGCGCCGGCATCGCACGAGGGGCGCGACATCCAGTGGTGCACCATGTGCCATGTCGCGAACAGTGGGTAGTGGGGGTAGTAGGGTATTCAGTCCTTTTTGAGATTAGGGAGTGAGCATGACTGCAGCACGTAGGCTTGGGATTGGTGTCGCGGCTGCCCTGGTGGTTGGGGCGACTGGGTTTGCGGCGATGCGTACGGCAGCTGCGGCTGGACCGGAGGTGACTGTCTATCGCAGCCCTACGTGAGGATGCTGCGAACAGTGGGTGGGTCACCTACAAGCAAATGGATTCTCAGTCACCGTGGTGGACGCCGAGATCCTTGGTCCCATCAAGGCTGAGTACGGTGTTGCGCGCGAGCTGCAAGGCTGTCACACGGCCGTGGTAGATGGGTACGTCGTGGAGGGGCACGTACCGGCAGACTTGATACACAAGATGCTCGAAGAACGCCCTGCCATTACGGGTCTGGCCGTGCCGGGCATGCCGGCCGGCTCCCCGGGCATGGAGGGTCCAAATCCGCAACCGTACAATGTGATTGCCTTCGAAAAGAACGGAAAGGCGTCGGTGTACGCGCGGCGTTGAAGCGCCCATCTGTCATTGGATCGTGTAACGGGTCGCCCATGGGCGGCCCGTTGTCGTTGAGCACCACCTTGGCCGACCCGCGTGACCGGTGAAGAAGGCCTCTCCGACGTACCACGCGATCTATCGAACGGTCAAACGGATCCCGAAAGGCAAGGTGGCGACCTACGGACAGGTGGCGAGCCTCGCGGGTATTCTGGGCGCGGCGCGGCAGGTTGGATATGCGCTCCATGCGCTGAAGGAGGGCAGTTCGGTGCCGTGGCACCGAGTGGTCAACGCTCGGGGGGCGATCTCGAAACGTTCATCAGGGTGGGGCGCGGAAGTCGATCAGCGGCTCCTGCTCGAGGCTGAAGGCGTGAGGTTCGACTCGGCGGGCCGCATCCCACTCGCGCGATTCCAATGGAGGACTGCAGCGCCCCCGCCTGAGTGAAATGCGTGGGCAAATGCGGTACTTTGGGTGGAGTGTGACACAAACCAAGGAGAGGCAAATGGTCGTTCTTTCGACTTCGCACGGTGACATCACGATCGAGCTGTTCTCTGACGACGCACCGATTTCAGTGGAGAATTTTCTCCAATATGTAGACGACGGGTATTTTGACGGGACGATCTTCCACCGGGTGATTGCCGGATTCATGATCCAATGCGGCGGATTCACTCCGGATATGAGCGAGAAGGAAACCCGCGCTCCGATCAAGAACGAAGCGCAAAATGGGCGAAAGAACCAACGCGGAACCCTGGCGATGGCTCGGACCTCCGACATCGATAGTGCGACATCGCAGTTCTTCATCAACGTCTCGGATAATGATTTTCTCGACAATGGCGCCCGTGACTTTGGCTACGCGGTGTTCGGGAGGGTGACGGATGGGCTCGATGTCGTGGATCAGATCGCTGCGGCGCCAAGCGGGAACAAGGCCGGACATTCTGATGTCCCGAACGATCCCATCATCATCAACTCGGCGAAGCGCGCGTGACCGAAGCGCGGTTCGTGCCCCTCTCCACGTATCGGGAATACCCAGTCGATGAAATGGAGAGGCGGGCGTTGGAGTTTTTTGAGGACCTGCGCCGCCGCCGTACCGTTCGCGAATATTCGGATCGGCCGGTGCCGCGGTCCGTCATCGAAGACTGTCTGAGGGCTGCGGGGACCGCCCCAAGTGGTGCCAACAAGCAGCCCTGGCATTTCGTGGTGATAGAGGATGCGGATATCAAGAAGCGAATCCGTGTGGCGGCAGAGAAGGAAGAGAAGGACTTTTACGAGCACCGGGCTCCGCCCGATTGGCTCGAGGCGCTCCGTCCACTCGGCACTGACGAACACAAGCCGTTCTTGGAAACCGCCCCGTATTTGATCACAGTCTTTGCCGAGCGTTATGCGACGGCTGAAGATGGAACGCGTCTCAGTAATTACTATGTGACGGAGTCTGTTGGATTGGCGACGGGAATGTTGATCGCAGCGTTGCACCATGCCGGGCTCGCATCGCTCACTCATACGCCGAGCCCGATGGGGTTCTTGAACGAGATCCTGGGCCGCCCGGCCAATGAGAAACCATTCCTACTTCTCGTGGTGGGGTATCCCGCGGAAGATGCTGTGGTTCCGGATATTGGCCGCAAACAGCTCGATGAGTTCGTCAGCTTCGTCTAGCGTGAGTACACAGGGTGGACCGCCGCTCGATCACATCGGCTGGAGTGTCGGTGGTGGCGTTCGGTATCTCGATCAAACGCAGCTCCCTGATGCCGAGGTGTATCGGGAGACCGCGGATATCGACGAGATGGTAGAGGCCATCAAGATGCTGCGGGTTCGTGGAGCACCACTCATTGGTGTGTCGGCCGCCATGGGGTTGGCGGCGGCTGCGGCTGTGGAGGCCAGGAACGCCCGGCTCACGCTGGAGTGGCTTGAAAACGCCGCGGCACGGTTGGCTGGAGCCCGCCCGACGGCGGTCAACCTCGAGTGGGCCATCGATCGCATGCGCACCGCCGGCCGTAGAGCGTTCACGCAACGAGCCGGTGTCGACGATGTCGCCGCAACGCTCCGCAACGAGGCGCAGGCAATCTGGGACGAAGACATCGCTATGTGCGTGGCCATCGGCGTGGCGGGTACCGCCCTTGTTCCGCGGTCAGCGACGATACTCACGCATTGCAATGCCGGGGCCTTGGCGACTGGCGGAATGGGCACGGCCCTCGCCGTGATTTACCGTGCCCATGCGGACGGCAAGGAGCCCAGCGTCGTCTCCACGGAAACGCGTCCGCTACGCCAGGGTGCCCGACTAACCGTGTGGGAACTACACCGGGCCGGAATCCCGGTAACCGCGATAGTCGATAGCGCCGCCGCCTCACTCATGGCGGATGGGAAAATCGATTGTGTCATCACCGGTGCCGATCGTATCGCGGCCAATGGCGATGTGGCAAACAAGATCGGTACATATGGACTGGCGGTGCTTGCCAAGGCGCACGGGATTCCATTCTATGTTGCCGCGCCGCTCTCGACGTTCGATTGGACGCTGACCTCGGGCGAGGCGATTCCGATCGAGGAGCGTGCGGGAGACGAGGTCGATGCGGCGCCCGGTGTGCCGGTGCGAAATCCTGCCTTCGATGTGACTCCGGCCGACCTCGTGAGCGCGCTGATTACAGACCGTGGCGTGTTCCGGCCTCCCTATGCGGAATCACTGGCAACCGTTGCTGCACGGGAGGTTCGCGGTGTCCGCCGTACTCTCGATTGATCAAGGGACCACCGGAACGACGGCGTTGGTGGTATCGAGCGATGGCCAGGTCCTGTCGCGGGCGTATTCCGAGTTCACCCAATATTTCCCACAACCGGGTTGGGTCGAGCACGATGCCGAGGAGCTTTGGCAGGTCACGATTAGAGTAGCGAAGGAGGCCGTCGAAGCCGCAACTGAAGTGCCCACGGCCGTGGGGATCACGAACCAACGGGAAACGGTTGTAGCCTGGGATCGGACGACCGGTGTGCCGATCCATCGTGCCCTCGTGTGGCAGGACCGGCGGACGGCGGAGCGGTGTCGCCAACTCCAGGCGGAATTCGGAGACGACTTCATCGCCGCTCGTACGGGCCTAGTGTGGGATCCCTATTTTTCCGCGACCAAGATCGAGTGGTTACTCAGAGAGGTGCCTGACCTTCGTGAAAAGGTGGAGGGTGGGGACGTGGTGTTCGGTACGATCGACAGTTGGTTGATCCATCGCCTCACGGGTGGTGCGGTGCATGTTACCGACCATACCAATGCGTCGCGGACCTTGCTGTACGATATCAAACACCAACGATGGGACGACGAGTTGCTGGCGGTGTTCGGCGTGCCTATCGAGAGTCTCCCCGAGATCAGGAAGTCCAGCGAAGTGGTTGGTACCACGTCGGGCGACATTCTCGGTCACGAGATTCCAATTGCGGGGAACGCCGGCGATCAACAGGCTGCGTTGTTCGGCCAGGGGTGTGTCGAAGCCGGAAGTGCGAAGTGCACTTACGGAACCGGCGCCTTTCTTCTCATGCAAATCGGAACGACGCTCGACCACGAACCCACGCGGACCGGCGTGTTGACCACGATGAGTTGTGGTGCCGACGGAGGGCCTGCGTACGCGCTCGAGGGATCGGTATTCATCGCGGGCGCCGCTATTCAGTGGCTTCGCGATGGGTTGGGACTACTCGAAACGGCACCGGAGAGTGAAGGTCTTGCGCGGAGCGTGGAATCGACCGACGGAGTCTACTTCGTCCCGGCCTTGGTAGGGTTGGGGGCACCGCACTGGGAGGCGGAGGCCCGCGGGACCATCGTGGGCCTCACCCGTGGGACCCAGCGTGCGCATCTCGTTCGTGCGGCGCTCGAATCAATGGCGTTTTCGACCAGGGAGGTGGTAGACGCCATGGTTGCCGCTTCCGGGGTCAGGTTGACAGAGCTGAAGGTGGACGGGGGTGCCTCAGCGAACGATTGGCTAATGCAGTACCAGGCCGACCTCCTTGGCGTCCGGCTCTCAAGGCCGGATGTTGTTGAAACTACTGCACTTGGGGCCGCTGGACTGGCGGGACTGGCCACGGGAATCTGGGCGGATGTAGAGGCGTTTACCGCCACCCGCCACTATCACTCGTTCGAGAA
>JBDHLU010000013.1:0-35834 GCA_039656555.1 Gemmatimonadota bacterium
AAGTCCGCGGTGGCAGCATCGAGATAGGTCTTGGCATCGGTCTCACCGCGTTCGATCGCTTCACGTGTTTCGGCAATCGCGTGGGGAAGGTAGGGCGTCGCGGCATAGTGTGGCGGCACGTCTCGGAATAGGGTATACGATGCGTCGAAAGCTCTCCCGATTTCCTTCGTGAGCGGAAGAATCGCCTCCGCTCGTTTGGAACCGTCCAGGGCAACGAGGATCTGGCCGAAGTACGGCCGTTGATCCATCCCGACGGCCTCGCCCTCGGTGGGGCGCACGATCAGTATTGGCTGCATGATGTGTCGCAGGAGCCGGTCGGCGACTGAACCCAGCCAGGCACGACTGATTGGCCCGCGGCCATGGGTCGAAATGACCACCAAATCGGGAGATCGCCCTGCTGCGTGCCGTTCGAGTGTTTCGCCAACAGGACCACCAAGTACTGTCGTGGTCACGTCGATCGATGAGGTCGCACGGATTCGCATGGCGGCGTCTTCTATGTACTCCTTGTGAAACGCCTCGAGATCTGCCGTGGGAATATCCCAATCGGCCATCACCGGCTCATCGAAGAACACGGTGACGAGTTCCAACTCGGCGTCCAAGCGTTCGGCGAGCGTGATCGCGTAGGGAAAGCTCTTTTCGGCGAACCGTGAGCCGTCGACTGGGACGAGTAGCCGTTTCTTGGTCATGGTGACCTCCTTGGGCCTGTCTTCGATGCACTACTCCATTCATAGCGTAGAGAGCGGGCGGTGATCAGGCGGTGAACGCGTCCTGAAGAGAGCTTCAGGCCCCCGGGTCGTTTGGAATGCCCATGACGCTGTTGGTAGGTTTGTATGATGAAGTGGTCGTTCAAGCTCGCTCGCGTGCGCGGAATCCTGATTCAGGTTCATTGGACGTTTCTGATCCTCGTTACGTACGTGGCGATTGCGTATGCGTCAGGAGGGGCCAACCTGTCCGGTGTTGCCAAGGGTGTCGCCTTGCTCTTGGCGATGTTCGGCTGTGTGGTACTGCATGAGCTCGGGCACGCCCTGACGGCGCAACGGTTCGACATCAACACCAAAGACATTACGCTCTTGCCGATTGGCGGAATCGCTCGGCTCGAGCGAGCGCCGGACGAACCGGTAGAGGAGTTCTTCATTGCCGTGGCCGGCCCGGCAGTCAATGTCGTGATCGCGGGCCTTCTTTGGACAATCCTGGTGGCCACCGACTCGTTGCAGCCGATTCGGTCGCTGCTCGATCTCGGCGGTCCCTTCTTCGTTCAGTTGATGTGGATCAACGTAGTGCTGGTGTTGTTCAATTTGTTGCCGGCGTTTCCGATGGATGGCGGGAGAATCCTGCGCAGCCTGTTGGCCCTCCGCTTGGACTACGGACGTGCCACGTCCATTGCAGCCATGATGGGACAGGCGATGGCAGTTTTCTTTGGGTTCGTCGCCTTGAATCCACTCAATCCCTTTCTCCTTCTCATCGCGATCTTCGTGTTCCTGGGTGCGAGGGCCGAAGCGCAGCAGGTGCGGATTCGCACCACGCTTGCGGGCCTCACGGTTAGGGATGCGATGCTCACGGATTTCACGGTTCTGTCCGGTGCCCACCCGCTCGGAGAGGCGGCAAATCAACTCCTTGCCGGGAGCCAACAGGATTTTCCTGTGGAAACGGACAACCGGCTAATCGGTATGCTCTACCGTCCGCAACTGGTAGCGGCGCTCAAGGAACTTGGCAGCGCCGTTGCCGTTTCTGAGGTGGCGGACGCTGACTATGCAACGGTTCGTCCGGATGATTCCTTGCACGAAGCGCTGGCCCGTTTGGGCCTTGCTAGGTGTTCGTCGGCACCGGTTCTCGACCCCCTGGGCCAGCTGGTGGGCCTTCTCACATTAGGGAACATCGACGAATTGATGATGCTGCGAGCGGTGTACAAAGGGCGCGACGAGCGCGGGATGTTGGCCGAGATCTTCGCGACAGATTGAGTCGCTTCGTAGGGTCCGGGAACCACCAGCGTGCGTCAGAGGTTATCCGAGGCGCCCACAAAGTGGGTGATTTCCCGCGGGACAACTCCCCGGGGTCGGAACTCTCAATCTTCTTGTAGGAGGACGCATGTTGAAGCAGCTCGTAGCATCCCTGGGTGTCAGTGCCGTGGTTGCGTTTGCCGTGCCGACAACGGCTACAGCGCAGATGATGGACAAGCCCGAAGGGAAGGAAATGACCATTAGTGGGACGGTTATCGACCTTTCCTGTAAGTTCGCGTTCAACCTCACAGGTGGTGAGCACCGCATGTGTGCCCAAGTATGCGCTGACGCGGGCGTTCCGCTTGCCATTCTCGGTGATGACGGCACGCTCTATCTGCCGGTGAGCACCGGAATGCCCGGCGGCAGTGAGAACACGCAGCTCAAGCCACATGCCGAGCACAAGGTGACGGTTAAGGGGACGGTCTACGAAGCTGGTGGCGCCATGGCCATCCAGATCGCATCCATCAGCATGTAACTGTGGCATTTGCTCGCTTTGGGATGGACCGGGTTTTGACCCGGCCCATCCTCGCATCGGCCCTGGGGTTCCTGGCGGTTCTTGTAGTCGTCGCCATTTCCACAGGTGCTGAGGGTCCGGCTCGATCGGACCTCTCCGTGCTGAACCCCGGCTATGCGCCGGCTGCAGATTCGGTGATCGAGGGGGTTCGGCACGTATACACAACCGAGCCACGAGAACACCTCGTCCTCGATACGATCTTCCCGGATCGAGGTGTGTCCTTGTTGTGGTTTCAAGGCTATGGGGTATCGACCACGAGCGCAGGCGGTGGGGTCACGCTCGACGGTGGGGGTGGCGCGGTACGATTCGATGATCGATTGAATCCTCATCGTATTCGATTGCGGCTCGAAGGGCGCGAGCCGACGAGTGTGGCGGCTCGGGAAGACGGGGAATACTGGGTCGTTGACACTGAGGGAACGGTGCATCGTGTCGACGCCGGTGGAGAAATCGTTCGGTCAACGCCGACTGGGTTTGCTCACGCCTCCGCCGTCACGGCTTTCGATGGGGGAGCATGGATCTCGCGGTCGTCCCAGCTGTTTGCCTTTAGGCTGGCTACGCAGCAGGACCCGCTCCTCGTGCGGGTGAGCGCAGATGGTGACATTGAGGCGCCCATGGGTTCGGTCGTGTTGCCGTCACACATCTTGTTGGCGGAGATCGCCAATGCTGGCCACGTGACGACCTACGATGGCGTGGTCTATTTCGCCCCCTTTATCAGGGACGAGGTAGTGGCATTCTCCCCAACTGGTGACACACTTTGGATTATGCATCGAGGACTGCCACAAACGACGGTTGATCCCCGAATCGAGATCGGCGACGATGGTCCTGTGATCGACTATGCGCCGGTCAACCTCGGCATAGCTACGGGCCCGGACGGTTTGTTGTATGTCTTGAGCGTTCCCGGGTTCACGACGTCCGCGAGTCGTATCGATGTTCTCGATCCAGAAGATGGCACGCTCCTTCGCTCGGTAGAGCTTGCCGACCCGTTGCCCACGATTGCCGCCGACTCAGAGGGCCGTGTGTATCAGGTAGATCCGTTTCGACTGCTGACGGGCGTCGCACCCACGGAGCGAGAGCCGCTGGCGTCGTTCGACCTCGATCGGATGAATGGAAGTCGGATGCTCAAAGAGGATCTTCGCGGGAAAGTCGTACTCATCAATTTCTGGGCAAGCTGGTGTCTTCCGTGCCGGGAAGAGATGCCCGCCTTGGACTCACTTCGCCGCTCCATCACCCACGATGATTTTCTCTTCATCACGATGAACGAGGACATTGCCGTAGCCGACGCCAGGTCGTTCATTGACGAATTCGGATTCGATTTTCCAGTGCTGCTGGGCAAGGGCAAACTGCAGGCGAAGTTTCACTACTACGGGCTCCCATATACCGTGGCAGTCGACCGAGAGGGTCGTGTATTACAGCGGTGGATAGGGTCTGCCGGTGAAGATCAGCTCGCGGGAATTAGAGCGGTGATACAGGCGGAGTTGATCCGGCGAGGAAACGGGGAGGCCGACGGAGAGATGAGAAGTGGTGAGGACGGGATGCAGCACCACAACCACTAATTCTGCCCGTCCTTCCGTCTTCCCGTCTCCCTGTCCGTGATGATCACTTCCGTCTCAGGCTTGAACACCGCCCAGGCGAACCAGAAATGATTCCCGTGTGGCACCGGTTCGAGTTGCAGGCCCTCGAGTGGGCCGCCAACGGCCATCCCCAACACGTTCCACGTTGACCCTGTCTGTTCGTCTATGAACAGACCATCGTCGGCCCGCGTGAACGTGAGCACTCGGGCGCCGAGACGCCGGTTGAACACGCCGCTCGCGCCGACGTCACGACTGTCACGAATCTCGGCGGCGTCGAGCGCACTCGTTGTGCCCGGTGCCCATACCACGACGATGTCGCGACCATCGAACCTGTCGTTGATAACCCGTACTTCGCTGAGAGCGGAAAATGGATAAGCCCTGGCGTTGCCATCCGCCGACAACGCGACGACGCGCTCCTTCGCAGGAAGCCGGCGGTCGACCTCCGCGTCAAAGAACGACTGATAAGGGTCCTGGTTCAACTCATCGTACCGAACGTACGGGTTGCTACCATAGGTGCGCGCGTGTCCGGTGTCTCTAGAGAGCACCCTTCCCTTTGGATGGGTGCGCTTGAACGTCTCCCAGCTCACGAGTGGCGACGCGATGAACTCCAGTCGTTCGCCCGCGTAGTGACCGACCAGGCCCTGTCCTGTCGCCTGTTGCCACCATGTTTCGGTTTGGCGGTCGTACATCACGAGATCCGAGTAGCGGAGGCGTCCGGTAGTGCCGAAATCGAGCACCTGGCCGTCGAAGCGGCGGTCGAACGAGAGTGCGGTGTTGCAGAGCGGACAGAACGTGACCGTAATCGGAATGCCGGCGATCTCGTCGTTTACGATCTCATGCCACATCAAGATTTGGAGCGGGTATGCTTTGGCGTCCTGCCCCAGGTTCACCACAATGACTGGTTCGTCGTCATCCAACCAAGCATCCGCGTCACGCACCGAGACGAACTTGGGGTTGTCGATCGGGGGGATGCCATCCTTGGGCGGGCCGCCCGACACGATCTCATTCAACGGCACGATGTGCTTGGAAAAGTCAGTGCGCCAATCGTCGTCCAATTGCGCTGCCGCATCCGAACACCCGATTACCGACGCGGCGAGAAGGAGTGGTACTATGTGGCGGAATGTCTGATCCTGTCGGTGCACCCTTACCCCCTAGTTGACGCGGATGGTCCCACTATTCCACACAACGCGCAGCACGGATGGAGAGTTCCTACTCTTTGGGCTCGTCGACTAGGCTGATGAGAGTCTGACCGGCTTTTGGCGTCGGTGGGTTGGCGACGGTCATAATCGAGACGTCGCCGCCTCGGATGATGAACAAGGGAATTGCAGACTCGCCGTACCGCTCGATGAAATCCTGATAGGTAAATTCTTCGGTCAGGTTCGTGCGTTTGATCGTGGCACCGGCTCGGACCCGTGCCCGTATGACCTCGTGAGTGGCGTCCTGCCTAAACACCCAGCGTCCGCGCAGATGTTCTGGAATGCTCTCCCTTCGTTTGCCGCTCGGGTGGTCACCCAGGGGGAGTTGAAAGACATTGGCACGTCCGAACAGTTCCCCGAAGTGCAACGCTGCCAATGCGTTCACCTCGTCGTTGGTAGTAAGAGAGAGCAATCGACCGATCCCGTATAGATCGATCTCCTCCTCGACGCCCTCGTCCAGAATGTTGAGGTAGTAGGCGGTGAGGCCGTCACGCCTAGCGGTGGTGACGTTGGCCCAGTTGGAGTCGACCAAGACAACGCGCAGACCCTGGTCTTCGACGACATGGGCAACGTCACGAATCCACTTGGCCGCCCCGACCAACAGAAACCCCTGCGGGTTTGGCGTGGCGACCCCTAGGCGGCGTGCCACAATAGGGGCAGCGATCCCGTAGAAGGTGACCGTACCGACAACTACCATGAAGGTGACTGATACCAACCGATCTGCCTCGAGGCCGGCCGTGTCGGCGAGGTCGATCGCAAAGATCGAAGCGACGGCAGCCGCCACGATGCCGCGAGGTGCCATGAACCCCAGGAAAACGCGTTCGCGCCAATTGAACTGCGAGCCCCAGGTAGCGAGGGCGACGGCGGCCGGTCGGACGATCACGATCAGCGCAGCTACGAACAGCAGGCTTCGAGGACTCCAATAGGTGGGATCGTTGAGCGGTAGCCGCGCGGCGAGCATGATGAACAGCACGGAAATGAGAAGGACGCGCAGGTCTTCTTTGAACTCGACGATGTGTTTGACCGTCACGAACCGTTGGCTGGCGAGCGCCGCTCCCATGACGGTTACGGCGAGGAGTCCGGACTCCTCTTGTAGCAGGTTGGCAGCTGCGAAGACGAACAGGACCAGCGTTAGCGCCACCGGGTTTTGCAGGAAGTCGGGGACGAGGTAGAAACGCAGGATGACGACGATGATCGCCGCGCCGGCGAGCCCAACGAAGCTTCCCCAGAACAGGGCTTCCAGAATGCCGACAGACGCAACGGCCAGGCCCTGCTCGAACCCTCCCGAGAGAATCACCTCCAGTACTAGAACGGCGATGATCGCCCCTAAGGGATCGTTGACGATGCCCTCCCACTTGATTGCGTCTCCCACGCGTCCGTCAGGCCGGATCTGACGGAGGAGGGGCACGATCACGGTTGGTCCGGTGACGACGAGAATCGCGCCCAAAAGGACTGCGAGTGGCAAGGAAAAACCGAGGAGGTAATAGGCGAGGATCGTGGCCGAACCCCAAGTCACCAGGATCCCGACCCCGATCAGGTTGCGTACGACGCGACCGATGTCCCCGAGTTCAGCGATGTTGAGACTGAGACCGCCTTCGAACAGGATGATGGCGACTGACAACGATACGATGGGAAAAAGAAGGTCTCCAAAGATTTCGTTGGGGTGGATGAGACCGAACACAGGTCCCGCCAAGAACCCGACAACGAGGAGTAGCAGAATGGCGGGAAGGTGGAGGCGCCACGCTACCCACTGTGCACCGATGCCAAGAACGACGATGCTTGCAAGGCCGACGAGAAGGTGCTCCACGGGTTCCGTACTCTACATTTTCGAGAGAGAACTGCCGCCGTCGACCACAAAGATCTGGCCGGTAATCCACTCGCCCGCAGGGGAACAGAGATAGGCGACCATGTTCGCGATGTCTTCCGGCGCGCCCCACCGTCCGAGCGGAATGAAGCGCCGCATTTTCTCATCGATCGCCACGCCTCCATCGCCAAACGCTTTCTGTACACCTTCGGTCGGTATTGGCCCGGGAGCTACGGCGTTGACACGGATCTTGTCGGATGCCCACTCGATTGCCAGGGTCCGGGTCAGCGCGTCCACGCCGGCTTTAGCGGCCGTGGCGTGTGCCATCTTCGGCCACCCGCGATAATGCAGCGTCATGGAAATCGACACTATGCTTCCGCCACCTTGCTCGACCATCACGGGATAGACCGCTTGAGAACAGAAGAATGTGCCGTACAAGTCGGTCTCGATCACCGCCTTCCATCCGTTCTCGGTGAGTTCAGCTGAGGGAGCGTAGAAATTGCCAGCCGCGTTGTTCACGAGAACGTCGATCCGACCTAGTTGCTTCGTAGTCTCTTCCACCATCGCGACCACGGCGTCGCGCTTGCGGACGTTCACCGGGACCGTGATCACCTTAGTACCGTATTCGGCCAAACGTTGGGCTGCGGGTTCGGTGTTTGCCGGTTTGCGGCTGGCAATGGCAATGTCGGCCCCGCATTTGGCGAAAACTTCTGCGATACCGTATCCAATGCCCGTCCCACCGCCGGTAATCAGGGCGGTCGTTCCCTTCAGCAGGCCTTCACGGAAGATTTCTGGCATGAGGGTCACAAGATAACGTCCAGGTGAGGGGTCGGCTCGTCCGACCTCAGAAAGAGTGCAAGATGCCGCTACAGTCGATCGATCCTACCACCGGCGAGCTGTTTGCCGAATACCCCGAGGCCGATCCCGAAGAGGTCGACCGGATTCTCGGTGCGGCCGACGCGGCGGCTGCCGCCTGGCGGCGCTCGTCGTTCGACGAGCGCGCATCGTTGATGCGCGCCGCCGCGTCGACCCTGCGTGGGCGGGTCACGCCCCTGGCCGAACTTATGGTGCGGGAGATGGGAAAACCCATTGGTCAGGCACGGGCTGAGGTCGAGAAATGTGCCTGGGTGTGCGACTACTATGCGGACAACGCCGAGTTCTTCCTGGCTCCGGAACCGGCGGACACCGACGCATCCAAGAGCTATGTGGCGTATCGGCCGATCGGCGTGGTACTGGCTGTGATGCCCTGGAACTTCCCGCTGTGGCAAGTGATCCGGTTCGCGGCTCCAGCGCTGATGGCCGGGAACGGTGGAGTGCTGAAGCACGCCTCCAACGTGACTGGCTGCGCCTTTGCCATCGAGGCGATGTTCCGTGAGGCTGGGTTCCCAGAAGATTTGTTCAGGGTGCTACCGCTCGGGTCGGCCCGCGTGAGCGAGGTGATTCGCGACCGACGCATCCAGGCCGTCACCCTGACCGGAAGCGGACCTGCGGGGAGCGCCGTGGCATCGACCGCTGGCGAGGTGATCAAGAAAACGGTGCTGGAACTTGGCGGAAGTGATCCGTACGTAGTGCTAGAAGACGCGGATCTTGTGCTTACGGTCGAGGCATGCGTGACTTCCCGCCTCATCAACGCGGGGCAAAGTTGCGTGGCGGCCAAACGGTTCATCGTCGTGGATGCCGTGCTCGGCGAGTTCGAGCAGCGTTTCGTGGAACGCATGCAAGCCGCGCAGGTCGGAAACCCAATGGAAGAGTCGACTGACGTCGGCCCGCTGGCGCGGGTGGACTTGCGCGACGAACTGCACGAGCAAGTGCAGGCGTCTGCGGCGAAGGGGGCCACGGTGGCCCTCGGCGGCACTGTACCCGACGGCCCCGGTGCGTTCTACCCGCCTACCGTCCTCACCGGGGTCCAGCCGGGCATGCCGGCCAATGACGACGAACTCTTTGGACCGGTGGCTGCGATTATCGGGGCACGAGATGAATCGGATGCTGTCCGGATCGCCAACGATACCGCATTCGGACTCGGTGCCGCGGTGTTCACGCGAGATGTTGGGCGCGGCGAACGCATCGCACGGGATGAACTGGAAGCCGGAGCATGTTTCGTCAACACATTTGTGAAATCGGATCCCCGGTTACCGTTCGGGGGAGTTAAGGCATCTGGGTACGGCCGCGAGCTGGCCGTGCATGGCATTCGTGAATTCGTCAATGCTAAGACGGTCTACGTTCAATAAGAACAGGGGGGAGACGTTCTATGCGACTCGATGGTGCGCGGTGCGTCGTTACGGGCGCTACGGAGGGAATCGGCAAGGCGATCGCCGAGCGGTTAGGTGCGGCCGGGGCTAGGCTGGCGGTGTGTTCGCGGAGCTCCGACAAGGTCACTCGTGCAGTCGCCGAGCTCGAAGCCAACGGCGTGACGGTGTACGGCGCTCCATGTGACGTCGGGAACGAAGAAGACGTGGCCCGTTTCCATGCCGGCGCCCACGAGGCGCTGGGCGGGGTCGATGTGTTGATCAATAATGCCGGTCTCGCGCATTTCGTGTCCGTCGCGGAAATGACCACTGCGCAGTTCGATGAGACAATGGCCGTCAACGTCCGAGGCGTTTTCCTAATGAGTAGGGCGTTCATGAGCGACCTGATCGAGTCGCGCGGTCACATCGTCAACGTTGCCTCACTCGCGGGCCGGAACGCGGTGCCGGGCGCGGCGGCCTATGCGGCGGCAAAGCACGCGGTGCTCGGATTCTCGAAGTCGATGTTTCTCGAAACGCGAAAAACCGGTCTGCGGGTGACCGCGATCTGTCCGGGCAGCGTGGTAACGCCATTCTTCGACAAGGCGGGGGTGACCGTCGACCGGCCGGAGCACAAACTCCAGCCACAGGACGTGGCGGACGCTGTCATCGGCGTTCTCAGCCTGCCCGAACGGGCCCTGATCTCCGAGTTGGATATCCGGCCGACTGACCCCTAGGGCAACCGTGGAAGACTCCCGGCCACCGTTGCCCGGCTCCTTGCGTGAGTTTGTACCCGCCGGCAAGTTCCAAATACCTTAAGCAGGAGGTTGGGACGTGCGCGTCTATAATGGAGATGCCATCCGTAATGTCGCCGTGGTTGGACACGGTGGCAGTGGAAAAACCAGCCTGGTAGATGCTCTTGCATTCGTAGCCGGTTCCAGCAAACGGCACGGCTCAGTGGACCAGGGAACCTCCCTGACAGATTACACCCCCGACGAAATAGAACGCCAGTACTCGATCAACCTCGCGCTTGCCCATGCGGAGTGGATGGACGCGAAAATCAACTTGATCGACACGCCGGGGTATCTGGATTTCGTCGGTGATGCCGTTGCCGGAATTTGTGCCGCCGACTCGGCCCTCGTCGTGGTCAGCGCCACGTCCGGCGTGGAGGTCGGAACGGAGAGTGCCTGGGGCTACGCCGAACAGCGCGGACTGGCCCGGATGTTCTTCATGTCGTTGATGGACAAGGAGCACGCGGACTTCGAGAGGGTCTACAAAGACATCAAAGATCACCTCACGCCCAAGGTCATTCCCATCGAGATCCCGGTCGGCGAGGGGCCGGATTTCAAGGGCATCATCAATCTCTTTTCAAAGAAGTGCCACATGTACAAGTCCGGCACCAAGACGGGCGAGTACGAAAAGGTCGAGATCCCCGACGAATACATGGACCGATTCGAGACCTACTCACAGGAATTGATCGAGACCATCGCGACGACCGATGACGATCTTCTCGAGCGCTACCTCGGAGGTGAAGAGATCTCGCGTGACGAGGCGATTGCCGCCATGAAGGCGGGCGTTGCATCGGGTGAACTATGTCCCCTTTTGGTAGGGTCCGGGGTCAAGACCTATGGCATGCGAGCGCTGCTCAACAAGCTTGTAGAAATGATGCCGCGGCCGACCGAGCGTCCGTCCATTATGGGAGAGACATGGGGGAATGCCGAGCCGGTGGAGATAGAGACCTCGGACGATGGGGAGTTCGTGGCCCAGGTCTTCAAAACTGTTTCAGAGCCTCATGTTGGTGACGTGTCATTCTTCCGCATCTATTCGGGTACCGTGACCAACGGAATGGCCGTGTACAACGCACCGCGCGAGGTGACGGAGAAGCTCAATCATGTGTCGGTCGCGCAGGGGAAGGACCGCGAAGAGGTGGCGATGTTGCATGCCGGCGATGTTGGCGTGGTGGCAAAGCTCCGCGACACACACACCAACGACACCTTGTCGACCGAGAAGCGACCGGCGGTTCTTCCGAAGATCCCGTTCCCTGAGGCTCTCACGGTTCTGTCCGTTCAGGTGAAGAACCGAGCAGAAGAGGACAAACTTTCAACAGGCCTACAGAAACTCCATGAAGAGGATCCAACCTTTCGGCACGAGTTCAACGCGGAGCTTCGCCAGACCTTGATCTCGGGTCGCGGTGAGCGGCACCTCGAGATCATCATCGGAAGACTCGAACGCAAGTTTGGGGTGCACGCCGAACTCGGTCGCCCCGCGGTTGCCTATCGCGAAACGTTTCGCGGCAAAGCAGAAGGTCAGGGGAAGCACAGGAAGCAGAGCGGCGGTCGCGGCCAGTACGGCGACTGCTGGGTGCGCATTGCTCCCATGCCTCGCGGAAGCGGGTACGAGTTTGTGGACCGGATCAAGGGTGGAGTGATTCCCGGAAAGTTCGTCCCGGCTGTCAACAAGGGCATAAAGGAAGCATCCGAACGGGGTGTTGTGGCAGGGTATCCCGTGGTCGACTTCAAAGTCGAGTGCTACGACGGGTCGTATCACAATGTGGATAGTAGTGAACAGGCATTCAGGATGGCGGGAATTCTGGCCTTCAAGAAGGTGGCGAAGGGGGCCAAGCCCGTCCTACTCGAACCGATTCTTCAGGTCGAGGTCTGGACGCCAGAAGAAAATCTTGGTGAGGTGATGGGCGATTTGTCATCGCGAAGGGGGCAGATTCTCGGCAGTGAATCGGACGGACGTCTGACCAAAGTGAAGGCCATGGTGCCGGAAGCGGAGATGTACCGGTACAGCACGACGTTGCACTCCATGACCCATGGGCGTGGGACGTTCCATTGGGAGTTCTCGTCGTACCAGGATGCGCCACCTGATGTGGCGAAGAAGGTCAGTGAAGAGAAAGAGAAACAGCTAGCAGAGGCGAATGCCTAACAGCCGGCGACTTCTCTTATGACGGCAGGAGGCGGCCGTGGCGCGTTGCGCTACGGCCGCCCGCGTTTCGGGGATTTCCTGCTCCCACGCCCGTTCGAACTGGTGTTGGAAGGGGTCCCCGGTGCCTTCCCGTCCAGCAGGCCAAGGAAATCATATTCGGGATCGTGGCCCCCGGCCGTTGCCATGGCGGGCACTGCCGGTTGCGACCACACGAACCGCTCACCCTTGTAGTTTCGAAGTACTACCTCGTCGTCGGTGATACTTTCTACGTATTCCGGAATCAATGGGATCTTGCCGCCACCGCCGGGTGCGTCGATCACGAAATGCGGCACCGCCAATCCACTCGTCCATCCGCGTAGGCCTTCGATGATCTCGAGTCCCTTCTCTAGGGTAGTCTTGAAATGCTCGACACCCGCCACGTTGTCGCACATGTAGATGTAGTACGGGCGTGTACGCGCGGCGACGAGCTTTTGCATCAGTTCTTTCATCACCCAGACGTCGTCGTTCACCCCCGCGAGCAAGACGGTTTGGCAGCCCATGGGGATACCGGCGTCGGCGAGCATGCCAAGCCCCTTGACGGCTTGCGGGGTCAGCTCCGCCGGGTGATTGAAGTGCGTGTTGATGTAGAGCGGGTGGTGCTTGCGCAGCACCTTGCACAGCTCCGGCGTAATGCGCTCCGGAAGGTGGCACGGCACACGACTTCCGATGCGGATGATCTCGATGTGCGGGATCTTCCGCAACCGCGTCAAGATAAGATCGAGCCGTCGATCTGACAGGAGCAGCGGATCGCCACCGGACAGAATCACGTCGCGTATCTCACTGTGCTCTTCGAGATACTGGAAGGCGCTCTCCAACTGGCCTATTGGAATCTTCTCGGGGTCGCCCACCTTCCTCCGCCGCGTACAGAACCGGCAGTACGAGGCGCAGACCGGGCTCACCAGAAACAACGCACGATCGGGATAGCGGTGCGTGATGTTCGGTACGGGGCTGTCCGCGTCTTCGTTCAGGCTGTCTTCGACGCCGTGCACGACTTCGAGTTCGAGTTCATCCGGTACGTATTGCTTCCAGATGGGATCCCCTGGTTCCTGAATCAGATCCACCATGGCCGGCGAGATTCGAAACTCGAATTTGTCGATCGCCTGCGTGAGGAGATGCAGATCGGGGAAGTGCTCGGGACCGAACCGCTCGACGAGTTGCTCGAGCGAACGGAGACTTTGATCACGAAGGAGCTTTTGCCAATCAGCCATGGTCACCCGTCTTGCTGTGGGAGGAGAATCGCTTGGTAAAGACGATCAAGTCGTCGCCCGCGGCGTAGTAGTCGGCTATATAGGCGGCCCGATCGTAGAGCAGCGCCTCGTAGAAGTTGCGCGTCGGTCCATAGTCGTCTCGTGACGAAGTCTCGACGACGATCAGAGTGCCACCCTGTTCTCGCATATCGGCCTCCGTTGCATCCATGAGCTGCCTTCCGATCCCGCGGCGGTGGCCGTCGGGATCGACCACGATCCAATAGAGGTCCCAGGTCGTTTCCGTTCCGGGTGTACGACCGTAGAGGGTGAAGCCGATGAGGCGGTCGCGATCGTATGCGCCGAGCCCGAAGTAGTCCTTGCCGGGATTCGCGGCAGCGTCATCAAAAACCTCGAGTGCGATCGCGACCTCGGAATCTCGGAAGACACCGGTGGCGCGGACCATCGCCCCAACCTGGTCACGATCTGTTGGATCGGGGGCACGCAAAACGATGGGCTCGACTGTCACGCTCATCCGGTTGGTGCCCCGGCTGGTCGGGTGGCAACGAAGGCTGCGGCAAACATCCGCATCACCAACTCGTCGTACGTCCAGCCGTGAGCCATCGCCATATTGGCCAAGCCAGCATCGGGTGATGAATCCGGATTCGGATTGACCTCCAGTAGCCAAGGCGAACCCTGGTTATCGAGCCTGAAGTCGACGCGACCATAGCCATGTCCCCGCACCGTCTTCCACGCTTCGGACGCGATGGTTACGATCCGATCCCTGAGCCCGTCATCGACGTCTGCTGGGCACACGGGGACCGTTCCATTGTAGTCGGGGCTGTCCGGTGACCACTTGGCCTCGAACGTCACGATCGGCCAATGGTCTCCAGGCATCGTGGAGAAATCGATCTCTGAAAGCGGGAGCACCTCGTCACTGACGAACGCCACGGCGATCTCCCGCCCGGCGATGTACTTCTGAACGATGACATCGCCGAATTCCTTGCGAGCCCACGCTACGCGCTTGCGCAGCTCATCGGTATCAGTCACGACGGCGTCCTGGTCGATCCCAACGCTCGCGTCTTCAGATACCGGCTTGACGATGGCCGGCAACGGGAAGTTGTCCAGATTGGTATCGTCCGTCGGGACTCGCCACGCCGGGATCGGAAGCCCCTTGGCGGTGAGAATGGTGTTCAACATCGACTTGTCGTGACACATCACCATCGTCCACGCGGATACGCCGGTGATCGGCACACCGAGAAGCTCGATGGTGGATTGCACGTGTGATTCAAGGTGGCTTTGGCCACCGACACCCTCACAGAGATTGAACACGGCGTCCGCAGTACGGACCCGGTCGAGCCATGTGAAGTCGCTGCCGACGGCGACGCGCTCCACCTCGTGTCCCGCTTGCTCGAGAGCATGACTGGTAGCATCGACGCAGCCGAGTACCGCGTGCACGTCTTCCTGCGTCCAGTCTGCGGCACCGCCGTCATACAAGATGACGACTCTCACATCGCCACCCGTGCCAATGGCCTCAACCCGAGTTCCTTACCACTGACTCGGTGCCACGCGACTTCGGTGACCGCCTGGATCAGTTCGTCGTACGTCATGCCGTCGACGGCCGCCGTCCATGGAAAGCAGCTGTTCGCATCGGGGTCCGGGATGACTCCCGGAAGCGGGTTGATTTCGAGGATCTGTGGGTCCCGATGTTCGTCCAGGCGGATATCGACGCGGCTCCAGTCACGACACCCGAGGGCTCGGTAGGCCTCGAGGGCCGTCGTCCGGATTCGTGTAGCGAGCCGCTCGTCGATATTCGCCGGGCATTCGAGAACCTGAAAATCAGTTCCAGGTTGATCCCACAACCACTTGGCCTCGTAGCCCATGATGGGCAATGCATCGTCAGGCAGGGCGTCGAAGCGATATCGAATGAGGGGCAAACACCGTGCGTCTGGTCCGTTGCCGAGCACAGCAACGGTGAATTCGTCTCCCGACAGGAACGTCTCGGCGAGCACCGGCTCGTGATAGAGATCCAGTAGTTCTTGTGCTCGGGTCTTCGCGGACCCGGCGTCGCTCACGTGGTTGGCCTCGGCTATTCCTTTAGAGGATCCCTCCCACGCTGGTTTGAGGAAGAGTGGGTAGTGATCGAATCGGTCGAAGGCGGGAAGGTCAGAGGGAGACTCGATGAGGAGATAAGGCGGGGTGGGCACGCCCCGCTGGATGAGGATGTCTTTGGCTCGCGCCTTGTGGAGCGTCAGGCTGACTGCGAGAGGATCGCTTCCGAGATACGGGATATCGAGGAATTCTGCTATGGCGGGAACGTGAGCTTCGCGATTCGGGCCGTGGAGACCTTCGGCCATATTGAATAAGAAATCGATGTTGGCAGAGGCGAGTCGCTGCGCGAAATCATCAACTGCCTCGAGTCGCACGACGTCGCCAAATGCGCTCAACGCATTCGTGACGGCCGCAATCGTCTCCGGTTCGTCCCATTCGACAAACGCATCGATTGGTCCGTGCAGAGACGACACGACCTTGGGGTCGATTGTGGTATCGACACCAGGTGGTCTTTGATTGTAAGCGAGCCCTATTCGCAAAAGAACTCCAATTGGAGTTTCTCCTGCGGATCACATTACGAAAAAACTGCGAAATACGCAATAGCTTTTCTAGATTTTTGTCGACGATTTTTTTCGAGTGGCACGCAATGTGTGCGCGTCGCTACTCAATCGAGCTTCATCGCCGTCTTCGATAAGAGCAAAAAGTGTGTGGATAACGATTGCGCGCGTCACCCGATCGACGTTCGGATTCGACGATTGTCCAGTCGCGCACGTCGAAGTGTGGAAAATGCGTATCGCCTTCGATCACCTCGTGCACGATGGTAAGGTGAAGCTCGTCTGCGTGTTGCAATGCCTGGGCGTACACCGTCGCGCCGCCGGCAACGAAGGCTCGGTCGACATCGGAGACGCGTTCGAGCGCGGCCTCGAGTGAAGAGACGATTTCCACATTCTCGACGGCATACGATGGATTGCGAGAGAGGACGATCATGTGGCGGCCAGGCAGCGGCCGCCCAATCGACTCGAACGTCTTCCGGCCCAAGATGAGTGGATGTCCCATCGTTAGAGCCTTGAACCGTTTGAGGTCAGCGGGAAGGCGCCACGGCAGATCGTTGTTTCGGCCAATGACTCGATTCTCGGCCATCGCCGCGATGATGGCGAGGTTCAGATGGCTACCGGAGCCTTAATACCCGGGTGGGGATCGTAGCCCACGACTTCGATATGCTCGAAGCGAAACTCCTCGAGGCGGGTGACCGCGGGGTCGAGCGTGACGGTGGGGAGCGGTCGGGGGTCTCGTTCGAGCTGGGTCCGAACCTGCTTTAGATGATTGGTATAGAGATGCGTATCGCCGAAGGTGTGGATGAATTCGCCGGGTTCAAGACCGGTGACGTGCGCCACCATCATGGTGAGGAGCGCGTAAGACGCAATATTGAACGGAACGCCAAGAAACAGGTCGGCGCTCCGCTGATAGAGCTGGCACGATAACTGGCCATTGTTCACGTAGAATTGAAACAACACGTGGCACGGTGCAAGAGCCATCTTCGGAATCTCACCGACATTCCATGCGCTTACGACGATCCGGCGCGAGTGCGGGTAGGTCCGGATCTCGTGAATCGCAGCCTCGATCTGGTCGATGGTCTGCCCATCATGCGTCAGCCAGGACCGCCATTGCGCTCCGTATACCGGACCCAAGTCACCGCTCTCATCGGCCCATTCATTCCAGATGGAGACCCCGTGATCGTTCAGATATTTGACGTTCGTGTCACCACGTAGGAACCACAGCAACTCATGGATCACAGACTTGAGGTGCACCTTCTTCGTCGTCACCAACGGAAACCCGGCCTGCAGATCGAAGCGCAGCTGGTGGCCGAACACGGCGAGTGTGCCCGTGCCGGTGCGGTCGTCTTTCGGACTCCCATGCTCGAGCACGTGGCGCAACAAGTCGAGGTAGGGTTTCATCAGGAGGCAGCCGAGCCCAGACGCGTTGGCCCGTTGTTCCACGCGGAACCCGCTAGCCTGCGAAAGTAGAGACGCACGAGCAGATTGCTCGGTGCGACCATTCTGGTCATGCGTACCGTGCGGAAGACATCACTTCTGGTGATCTTGACCTTGTGGTTGGGATCGAGAAGCCGGTCATCCCGCTCGGCCAATCGGAGCGTCTGGACCGCAAAAAACAGCGAGGTGAGGCAGAACTGTCGCGCGCCGGAGTCGCGGCGCGGAAGAGCCGTCGAGTACTCGAGCGCGTCGCGCAGATGCCCTTTTGCCTTGTCGATGAGCATCAGCATCACGCGCCTGCCTTCCGGACCGTGTTCCTCCTTCTGAAGGTCCTCGGGTCGGATGCCCGCCATTTCGCAAAGTTGTCGGGGAACGAAACTCCATCCACGGGCCTGATCGTCGCTCACGTCCTTGATGATGTTGGTGAGTTGAAGTCCCAGCCCGAAGCTGGTGGACAGGGACTCGAGGCGCGCAAGACGGCGTCCGTCGCCCAGCCCGTAGTGGACCTTGAAAAGCGCGGTCAGCATGTGGCCCACCGTGCCGGCGACGTAATAACAGTAGCGGTCGAGTTCCTCCACCGTGGAAAGAGACTCGAGCCGTTCGCCGGAACGGGCTCGCTGGACGAACTCGGCCATCCCGGTACACATCTCCTGGACCCACGGACGAATCGCGTCCTGATGCTCTGAGGGCAATGCCCAAAACTCTCCCAATACGACATCGGCTTCGCGGACCAGGAGTTCCTCGTCCGTTTGTGGTTCGGCAAAGGCATCACGGAGCGGCGCGACTGTCGCCGAACGGTCGTCGAGCGCTCCCCGAAAATGTGCAAGGAGCCTGATACGCTCGTCGACCGATAGGCGGGTCGTATCCTCGAACGTGTCGGCAATTCGGCACAACAGGTAGGCCACCAGCACCGGGTGCTCCAGCTCCGTGGGGAGCAAACGGATGCACACCGCGAAGGTTCGTGAAACCTTGGGGAGCACCTCGACGCAAAACGCTTTTCCTGACGCCACCTGTGTCACGGTGTTGGCCCGACTCGGTCAGCTGCCCGCCGCAGCTGGTCCAACACGCTCTGCAGCAACGAGTCTCCGGCGTGGTCGATCGGCACCATCGCCTCCGCCTCGTGCTCCGGCAGAGACGGATCGAGTCTGGGTCGGTGTGCTGCCTCAGACCGGAGCACGGTACTGCTGTCACGGCCGGGTTCGGCGAAGAACCGAAGTCGGATTACCCGATCGGGGTGACGTGTGTAGGTCCCCCCGGAGCGACCCGCATCCAGGTTGAACCACTTGGTTTCGAGGTATCCTTCGCTCGCTGTGATGCGGGCGATTTCGAAGCCACGCAGCATCACGACAGTTGCCAACGAGTCCACAACCACGTCGGGGGGCGCGGGGATCGTATCAACGACGGCGTCTATGAACGGTGAGTAGAGGGGTCGCACGTTGTTCGCGCCACAGGCCGCCGAAACGGCTGCGAGAACCAAAGCGAAAAGCGTGAACGTCTTCTGCATCGGGTTAGTCGTGTTGATGATCCTCGGCAGCCACTTCAACATCCGAACTGGCTACCTCCTGCTCGTGCGTGTGTTCACGTTGCCGCTCTTGCAAGGCACCTTCCAACACCGGAGTCGGGACCCCTCCACCGAATTCGTAAACGATGGTGCCACCGAGATGCGACGTCCAGAGGACGAGTAGGACGCCGAGGCCTGACGCTGCCATGAAGGCGCGTCGCTCCCCCGTACCCATGGCGGACCGGCGCCAGATACGCCACGCCGCAAGCGCGACGAAGACCAACGTGACTGTGATCGCCAGGGTCTCGTGTCGCTCCATGACCAGATGCACACTGCCACCGTGATCGATCGAATCTTCGGCGCGCAGGCCGGAGATCAACGCCGCAACCGTGCCTACGGCACCAACGGTCAAGGACCAGAAGGCCACGGCCTGCAACGATTCCCGTTTGGTCGCCGTCGCCGCAAGGTCGAACCCCAGGGCCATGATCAACAACAGGGCTGGAAAGTCGTTCAGGGCTGCGTGCCACTGTGCTACCGATTGTGGGAAGAACATGATTACAACCCCAGGTAGGTCACGGTTGGCGGCTTGGACGAGTAGTCATAGAACCCCTTGCCCGACTTCTTCCCGTGGAATCCGGCCAGCATCATCCGCTTGAGTAATGGCGGCGGTGCGTACCGCGTTTCGCGGTATTCGTTGAACATGATTTCCGCGATGTAGTATGTCGTGTCAATGCCGACAAAATCGAGCAAGGTGAACGGCCCCATAGGATGCCCGGTCCCGAGCACCATGCCCTTGTCGATGTCTTCGACACTTCCTACGCCGTGCTCGAGCATACGGATTGCGTCGAGCATGTAGGGAACGAGCAGCAGGTTTACGATGAAGCCCGAGTTGTCCTTGGCGGCGATCGGCTCTTTGCCGAGCGATTTTCCGAAGGCCATTGCACGGTCGAACGTCTCTGGAGAGGTGGTGACTGTTCGCACCACTTCGACGAGTTTCATCAGTGGCACGGGGTTGAAAAAGTGCAATCCCACGAACCGGTCTGCCCGTTCGGTCGCTGCCGCCATCGCGGCGATGGTCAGGCTGGACGTGTTCGACGCGAAGATCGTGCTGTCGCCGCACCGGCCGTCCAGTTCCTTCCATAATGTGTTCTTGAGTTCCAAGTCTTCGGTGACGGCCTCGATAACTATGTCAGAGTCCGCGAGAGCGGACACCTCGGTGGTGAACGTCAATCGTCCGAGTGTGGCATCGCGGTCTGCAGAATCGAGTTTCCCTTTCTCTACTGCGCGGTCCAGCATCTTGGTGATGCGTGCCTTGCCCTTTTCCAAGAAATCATCTGCAATGTCACGGACGGTCGTATCGTATCCCGCCTGCGCTGCCACTTGTGCGATCCCGCTGCCCATGAGGCCGACGCCCAGTACTCCTACTTTCTTGATCTCACCCATGATTCGTCACATCCCCGTCATTTTGAGATTGATTGTGTCCTAAACTCCCAGATTCTTCCTGATCTCGTTCGCGATGCGAGAGATCGTCTCAGGTAGTTCCGCCTTTTTGGGTCGGGGCGGAGGCCCGAGTTCATTGCGCTCGAGCCGGTCGAGAACTTGTTCGAGCCCAACTTGAACGCGTTCCAACTTGCGGTGCCGTCGCCGCATCACGAGCATGGCGCCGAGCGCCCCGATGACCGCCGGAATCACCGCGGCGTAGACCGCGACGCCCAACGTGATACCGACGGCCGTGGCCACCGCTCCCATCGTAGCCAAGGCTACACCGCTTTGTACATGGGAGCGGCGTGTGTTGCCGAGGTCAGCCGTGAGTTGCACGTGGCAGTATTGTGCGGTCGGTACCACCTGTGCGCTGATCTCTTGTGCCGCCGCCAGTACGTATTGCCGGCCACCCATGCCCAGCTCACGTTGCACCGACGGGAAGAACCCTTTCTTGGCTTCCCATGACGTCGCGCCCTGGTAGCGGCGCTTCACGGCCAGCAGTTCTTTTTCCGTCATCCAGTGGTTCAAGTCGGCGACGACTCGGTCGGCGTCGTGGGTGACGACGCGCCCGACGTGCAAAGAGCGCGGTCCAAGGAGCCATTGTCCCAATCCGCGCTCGGGAGCGATATCGACGCGTACCCGTTCTTCGACGAGCGCTCGTTGGAGGTAGAGGTCGGGGATGCCGACCTCTTTACCAAGTTGCATCAGGTCCTGCTCGGAGAGTCCTTCTCCGACATCGTGCTCGGCAGCCTGCAGCTCGGCCGCGCGAGCGATGATGCGCTCGAGCGCGCTGCGGTCGATTCTGGCCGGAAGTGGTGCGTCGTTCAGACTAGAACACCTCCACGATCACCGCCGCGCCCTGGCCCCCGCCGATGCATGCGGAGCCGAGTCCGTACTTCTTTCCCGCCTGCTTAAGCGCGTGCAGCAAGTGAATCGTGATTCGCGTACCACTTGCGGCCAGCGGGTGACCTATCGCGATGGCGCCGCCGTGGACGTTGGTTTTGTCGCGGTCCAAGCCAAGTTCTTTTTCCACCGCGACGTATTGGGGTGAAAACGCTTCGTTCACCTCGATGAGGTCCATGTCGTCAAGTGTCAGGCCTGCCCTTTCGAGTGCTTTGCGCGCGGCGGGCGCCGGGCCGATGCCCATGTACTTGGGTTCGACGCCCACAACCGCCCACGATACCAATCGGCCCATCGGTTTGGCACCCAATTCGGCCGCGGTAGCTGCGTTCGCAATCACTGTCGCCGCGGCGCCGTCACAGATGCCCGACGCGTTTCCGGCGGTGACGAAACCGTCCTTCCTGAAGTACGGGCGCAGTTGGGCCAAGGCTTCTTTCGTCGTCTCGGGGCGCATATGCTCATCGGCGCGCCACCCGTCCATCTCTTTGGTTTTCCGATTCTTGATGGGAACCGGCACTACCTCGTGTTCGAACACGCAGTCGTCCCAGGCCTTCTTAGCACGCTGCTGACTCGTATAGGCGTATTCGTCTACTTCCTCGCGGGTCAGTTCGTACTTGTCGGCGAGGTTCTCTGCCGTCTCCGCCATCGAGAATCCGCACTGCGGATCGGTCAGTGATTCCCACAGCGTGTCTTCGAGCGCGCCGGGGGTGGGCCCGAGACGCAGGCCCCACCGTGCGCCGCGCACCACGTGCGGGGCCTGGCTCATCGACTCGGCGCCACCCGCCAGGACGACGTTCGAGTCGCCGAGGAGAATCTGTTGGGCGCCTTGGATGATCGATTCGAAGCCGGACCCGCAGAGCCGGTTCACCGTCAACGCCGGCACCTCGATGGGGAGGCCGGAGTTAAGGCCCACGTGGCGGGCCAGGTAAATGGCATCAGCCGATGTCTGCTGGGCGTTGCCGAAGACGACGTGGTCGAAATTGCCGGGGTCGACCCCGGAACGGGCCACGGCCTCCGTGCCCGCAATCGCGCCCAACTGGGTTGCTGAGTGTGACTTGAGGGTGCCGCCGAACTTGCCAAAACCGGTCCGCACGCCTGAGAGAAAGACGATTTCTGTATCGTGACCCTGGGTACCCATAGGGATAAACTCCGGTGTTATAAGGAAAAGATCCGGGAGCGCAATATAATGAAAGGGAGACAGGTGCTCAGGAGGGTCTAGGGGTCGTCTCGGCGCGTGGGTGTGCGGAGACCTCTCGAACGACGCTCGAGTACCGGGTCCTCAATTCCGGGATTTCGCCAAGACATGTTATGCTGCGAAGCCTTTGCAAGATAACACGCGTCATCTGAATCACGCGATCGCGCTAAGTCCATCACCCGCTTGGTGTTGGCCGTCCTGTAGCCGACCTTCTGACGTTGCTATGCCGCGACCGGGGTGTAGCAAATGTAGATATGCTGGTCAGCACATTTACGAGTTAGGACGCTTGCCTGGCCGGTATGCAACAGCGCCGAGGTGACGCGGTAACCGCCGATCACGTGATGCGTGAGAGCGCGTCACCACCGCCAGCCCGGGGTAGGCCCACAGGTTCCGTTTGGTCCGAAACCGCCAGGGCGTTTGTATCGTGGCCAAGATGACCGCCCCCCGTACGGGTCCCCAGTATCCACAGCACGAGCGCTCTGTCAGGATCGACTCGCCGACTCCCAGGTTGGAGTGGTCGTTTGCAAACGATGTTTGTTGGCCCACAACGGCTGTTTGTCGGTTCACAATGGCCGTTTGCAACGTTACACACGGCTGTTGTAAACGTACGTCAGCCGTGTGCACGCGTACAAACGGCGTCTGCAGCCTTGCATCGGTCGTATGGAACGTTACACCGGCGTTCGGGACGTTTGCATTGGGCCATTGCAGACGTGCAAACATCTATTGCGCGTCTGCATTCCCTGGTGTTCCCCCGCATTTCCTGCCTTGCGGGCCGCAGATCGTCGCCTTGTGGGCGCATACTCGAGTGGGAGGCCTGCCGAAGGCGTGTTGGTCAATTGCATGAAAGGGCCTTTCAGGATCATTTTTGAGCGTCGGTGCTAGCGCATCAGATTCGTTGAATTCAATTCGAAGGAGTAGATGATGGACCTCGGCACTTTTTCGATCAGCTTGGCAGTGAAGGACATCGGAGCATCAAAAGAGTTTTATGAGAAGCTCGGTTTCAAAGTCTTCGGCGGAGATGCCTCACAGAACTGGCTGATCATGAAGAATGGCGATCACGCGATCGGGCTCTTTCAGGGAATGTTCGAGAAAAACACCCTCACATTCAATCCAGGCTGGGATAGTGACGCCCGTGAGCTCGATACTTACACGGACGTGCGCGAGCTACAGCGCCATCTGAAGGAGCAGGGCGTGGAGCTAATCAGCGAGGTGGATGAGAGCACTTCCGGGCCTGCAAGTTTTATGGTAGCTGATCCCGACGGGAATCCGATCCTCGTCGATCAGCATGTCTGAGCCATTGTACGCGCCGCCAAGCTGCTCGCTGGCCTCGAAAAGGCGATGAAGGCGATTGTCCAAGAGAAGTACGGATCTCCTGATCATCTAGAGCTCCGCGAAGTCGACAAGCCGGCGGTCGGCGAGGATGAAGTCTTGGTGCGGATACGCGCGGCTTCCGTCCATCCGGATGTCTGGCACGTCGTGACCGGGCGGCCCTATGTCCTTCGCTTGATGGGAGCTGGGTTTTCCAAACCGAAGAACCCGATCCCCGGTACGGACATGGCGGGAATCGTCGAATCGGTCGGCAAGAGCGTGACGCAGTTTCGGCCGGGTGACAAGGTGTTCGGCGAAACCATCAAGACCAATCAATGGACCAACGGCAGCGCCTTTGCCGAATACGTGTCCGTGCCCCAAGACTTGCTGGCGCTGAAGCCTGACAGCATCACGTTCGAACAAGCCGCCTCTGTCCCTACTGCCGGTTTCATCACCCTGCTGAACCTCCGGGAAGGGAGCCGACTATCTGGGCAGAACGTGTTGGTCAATGGCGCTGGGGGCGGCGTCGGCGCCCTCGCCCTGCAGCTCGCGAAGGCCTACGGCGCGCACGTGACCGCGGTGGACACTGCGAGCAAGCTGGGCATGCTCCGCGCACTAGGGGCCGATGAGGTCATCGATTATACGAAGGAGGATTTCACCCGACGCGGCGTTCGTTACGATCTCATCTTCGACGTTCCGGGAAACCACCCGTTCTCCGCTTGCAGGCGCGCGCTCAAGCCTGACGGGAGATACGTGCTCATCGGGCATGAGCAATTCGGAGCGTCAGGCAAGCGTTTCTTGGGAATCCTCCCCTACTTTTTCAAATTGATGTTCTTCTCACGCTTTGTGAGGCAACTGCGAGGTCCGGGGGTTCCCATGCCCACCAGGCAGGACGCGATGGCCGTGCTCAGGGAATTCCTCGAAGCCGGGAAGATCACACCGATCATCGACAGCACTTTCCACCTGAGCGAGGTTCGCGAAGCTTTCCGGCACATGATCGAGGACGAAATCCAAGGAAGAGTGATCATCATCACGTGATGAGTGGACGCGCACCGGTTGGGGCACGGAAACGATCGAAGGCTATCGAGGTCTTGCTACTCAAGGAGCCTTCTTGTGGCCCTGATTACTTGACACTAGGGTTGTGGATTCGGACAAGGTTCAAAGGGTTTGCTCGCGGGGAGTGATCCTCTTAGAAAGGAAAACGAATGAAGAAACCCAATCGAATCTTAGCAGTCGTTGCGGTCCTCTTGGCTGTAGGGTCGAGCGCGAGAGCCCAATCCGAATCCGCAGATCTTCGCAGCCAAGTAGCAGAGGTCGAACGCGCGTTTGCCAAGACGATGGCGGACCGCGACTACGACGCATTCACTTCGTTCCTGTCGGAGGAGGCCGTCTTCTTGGCGGGAACGAACGCCCAGCGCGGTAAGCAATCCGTTGCGGCTCAGTGGGAGGCCTTCTTCGAGGACGCTGAGCCGCCTTTTTCGTGGGCACCGGAAACGGTTTCGGTTCTCGACTCCGGAAACCTGGCGATTAGCACTGGGCCCGTCTGGAACGCTGAAGGGAGGCGCACGTCCACCTACACTTCCATCTGGAGACAAGAGGAACCCGGCGTCTGGCGGATAATCTTCGACAAGGGAGACAGGTACTGCGAGTAGCCCGCGGAAGGGCCGTCTTCACGGCCGCACTGACTCTGGCCGCGGGCTGCTCACAGCAGTCAGACATCTCGTTCTTTGTTCTCGTGAAATCTTCGAACTACGCCCAGGGCACTGACGGACAACTGGAACTTCTGAACTACCACTTCTTCTCTGAGATCTTTTTACAACCGGGTGGGCGCCTGACCTCTGCGACACTGACCCGCGCCGACGCTCCGCACGAGCTGATGGAGTACGCCTCGCGGGGAGACAACTATTACTTCGAGGGTGGGCATTTCGATTCCGAGCGAACAAATCTTCTTCGCTTCATTGAATTAGCTCTCGCACGTTGCGTGCAGGTGACGGAGTCGCGCCTGCGCTCAAGATGCGGCGCAAGTTGGCAAAGCGCGAGGTTGCAAGTTTCGTAGCGATGCTCTCCATCGTTACCACTTAGGGCATGACGGGAAACGAGTCCGAAATCAGATCGTCGGCTCTATCCTGTCGTTCAGGATCTGTGCTTCGCGTTGGGGCTGCTGTTGGTGTTGCTGTAAGAGGGATCTGCTCGCGCTCGGCCGACCGACGCCGCATCTTGCTCGTATGGACGACTCAGACCCCATCTCCCGCCCGGTATCAGCACACGGCTGGTACTGGCGCAAATATTCGGTTGCCCTTTCATGATCAGGGTGGGGATCTCCGGTGCCAACGGCACCATGGGTCGGCTTACGATCGGCGCCATCGATGCCGTCGATGACCTGGCCGTCGGTGGACTCTACGCACCCGGACGTGACGAGCATGAAATTCTGGGATACAGCGCCAGCGGTGAGCCCGGGGCTCTGTCCGAGTGCGATGTCGTGATCGAGCTCACCAATCCAGCGGCATCCGACGAGAACGTCCCCCGCTGGCGAGACAGCGGTGTGGATGTGTTGATTGGCACCTCCGGTTATACGAAAGCCCGCGTAAACGCGTTGCGTAACGCATGGTCGGGCCTGACTTCGCGCTGCCTGGTGGTCCCAAACTTTGCGATCGGTGCGGTACTGATGATGCGCTTCGCCGAACTGGCGTCGCCACACTTCGAGTCAGCCGAGATCATCGAAATGCATCATCATGACAAGCCCGATGCCCCCTCCGGCACAGCGCTTCACACGGCTGCGCGGATGGCCGCCGCACGCGAACACAGCACCCACAATCGCGGCAGCGAGATCGCGGCCGGCTCGTTGGGTGGTGATGTGGAAGGGATCCCGGTGCACTCGCTGCGCCTACACGGCTCGCTCGCACACCAGGAAGTAATTCTAGGCACCGTCGGCCAATACCTTACCATGCGCCACGATACGACAGACTACCAGTGTTTCGTACCCGGCATCCTGTTGGCCTTACGCGAAATCCGCTCCCTGGATCCCGGAGTCACTGTTGGGCTGGAAGGTTTGCTCGGGGTTTGAGCCATCCAGCTCGGCTCGCTCATTCGATCTCAATCTGAGTGCCGAGCAGGCCAGGCCCGTCCCGAGTTGATCCCTATCCTCCCGCGGGCTGGCCGCATGTGCCGCAAAACCTCCAGGTCGCCTCGATCGTGTCCCCACATCGCACGCACGTGCCCGGGGTCACCAGAGTGCCGCAAAAAGGGCAGAACGACACCGTTCGATCGGGCGGAAGCGCGCGATGACATTCGGGACACGACACTGGGGGCTCGACGGTCTCGAACACGAGGGCCGACGACCTGCCATCGGCTGTAACCGGCTCGACGGGCGGTACCGGATCGACTGTCGGCGGTGGGACGGGTTCGAGGTCGGCAACGGCGAGTTCCGGGGCAATACCAGGATTGGGCGAAGACGGGTTTTCTTGGGCCTCGTCTGGAATGATCGAGGGTTCCGGCTCGAAGCCCGGCGGCGCGTACGATGAGCGCTCGTCGAGCACGCTGCGGACGGCTTCGGCCTGCAACAATAGGCGGGCACCGGCGAAGTCCCGGAATGCGCCAGTGTCCGGCACGACCGCTTCGACTTCGGCGCGAAGCACTTCCTGAACGTCGTCCGGGTCGAGCGTGACTAACCCGCGTTCGCCCGAGAGCAATCGGAGAATCGCCATCTCGTAGTCTTCGATGGAACCGAACTCCAGTTCGCTCTTGAACAGGCGATAGGGGACCAGGCTCTGGTAGAGTTCCGAAATCTGAAAGGGCGCGCTCAACCGACGCGGATCGTGCTCCGCGAGGTGTTTGACGAGCGTGCGGAACAACCGGGTGACCTCGTCCATTATCGGGCCTTCACCGCCACTCGTGTTGCCAGCGGTCGTAGAGCACCGTTTCCACTCCGGCTGTTTGGAGCAACTCGACACCGCTGGGATCGCGGTATTGCCGCCGATAGAACACGTGTGATGCTCCTGAGTTGATCATGAGCTTCGCACACATGATACACGGACTGTCGGTGACGAACACCACCTTGTCACGCATCCCTCCGGGCGCCTTCACCAATGCGTTCACTTCGGAGTGGATGCAACCACACGCACCAGGCACGGTGGAATCACACCGATTGGGCAAACCTCTGGCGTTTCCGTTGTACCCGATGGCTACGACGTTTTCCAGATTGGCGTCCGTGATGACTGTTCCCACTTGCAACCGCGTGCAGGTCGAGCGCTTGGCCAGATCTTCGGCCATGCGCATGTACACCTCGTAGAGTGAGATTCGGTCGGTTTGAGGTTCGTCGCCGTCCGGAAGGACATTGAGCGGATGGGTATTGGTGGCAAGTCCGTCCTTATAGACGGTCATCTACCCTCCTCAATTCTTGCAACAGTCTCGGCGAACGCCATGTCGGCGTCGTAGGCGAAAAATTTCTTATGCGAGGCCAGCCAGACATCGAATTCCGATGCGACCGCACCGTCGGAATGGAGTTGGTGGGTGGCAGCCTTCACGGCAAGGCGGTCGGCATACTCGTTCTTGGGGTGGTCGGCGTGCCCCCGAACCCATTCCCACTGTACATCATGGGCGGATGTCGTTTTGTCCAAGGTCTGCCACAACTCCACGTTTTCGACCTTGCCGCCTTTCCGCTTCCACCCGCGGGCTTTCCATGATGGAACCCACTCGTTCATCCCGGAAACAAGGTACTTCGAGTCGGACACGTACCGAACCCTGCAGCGTTTTCCCTTCTGCGACAGGACGGCCAGTAGGGCGATGGCTCCGCAGAGCGCCATTCGATTGTTCGTCGTGTCGGGGGAAGAAATAAACAGGTCACGTCGGATGACGGTGTCACGCTGGGCTATCTCGATCAGGGCTCCCGCGCCGCCCGGGTTCTGCCCCTCGGTACCGTTCCCCAAGCAGCTTTCGTCTGCGTGGACGACGACGATCTGATGTAACGCCGCAGCCATCACTGTCCGTCCACGGTGATGGCGCCCGGAGCCCCGGCGACGATTTCGCCGATCGTTGCGATGGCCGGGACTCTCCGAGTCAGGAGCGCACTTCGAAGGTCGTCGGCCCGGTCGGGTGCCACGGCAAGCAACAACCCGCCCGAGGTCTGTGCGTCGGCGAGCAATGTTCGCGTCGCCTGCCCTACGTCGTTCCACGTGGTGTATTCCTCTGCCGCGGTGAGATTACGTTCGGTTCCGCCGGGAACCATGCCTTTGTCGATCAGCTCCAACACCTGCGCGAAGTGAGGTACCGCCGCGGAGTTGACGCGCGCCGCAACACCACTGGCCAGGAGAAGCGAATTGAGGTGACCCAGCAGTCCGAACCCTGTGACGTCCGTTGCCGCGTGGACGCCGTCGGGAACGTCTTTCATCGCACCCGCCGCGCCGTCGTTGAGCGTCGTCATAGCATCGATGGCGATCTGCATGCCGGCTTCGGTAATCGCGTCGCCTTTGAGCGCAGTGCTCAAAATGCCGGTGCCGATCGGTTTGGTGAGAATGAGCTGGTCACCCACCGATGCTCCGACGTTCGTGACCAGCCGGTCGGGGTGCACCATTCCTATTGCGACCATGCCGAACTTTGGTTCGGGGTCGTCTATCGAGTGCCCGCCGAGCACGAACGCCCCCGCGCGCGCAGTCACCTCGGCGCCTCCCCGAATCACCTCGCCGAGCAGCTCCAGCATCTCGGGTTTGCGCGGCCACCCCACTAGATTGAGCCCGAGTAACGGGGTCGCTCCCATGGCGTACAGATCGCTGAAGGCATTTGCCGCGGCAATCGCGCCAAAGGTGTACGCGTCGTCGACGATCGGCGTGAAGAAATCGACCGTCGCGACAATCGCTTGGTCTTCCGATAGGCGTACCACGGCCGCGTCGTCGCGCGACAGCGCGCCGACCATAACTCGTGGGTCGTCGACCAGGGGCAAGTGACGCAAGACCTGCGTCAACTCGGCAGAACCGAGCTTACAAGCTCAACCTGCGCCGTGTGACAACGCCGTG
Source organism: Gemmatimonadota bacterium (assembly GCA_039656555.1). Taxonomy (GTDB): domain Bacteria; phylum Gemmatimonadota; class Gemmatimonadetes; order Gemmatimonadales; family GWC2-71-9; genus CAMYLY01. The sequence continues at coordinate 29,896 of JBDHLU010000013.1, forward strand.
AGGCGGATCCGCGACCGCTCGTCGCGGAGACCATCGGGCATAAACACTCCTCCAACCGGTTGCCGTGTTCATGGAAGATATCTGGGCCGCGTTGCTCGCGGCGGTTGTCCTCGGGGCGACCCACGCGCTCGAGGTCGACCACATGGTAGCGATCAACGCGTTTCTTGGAAACCGGCCGCGGGTTCGGACCGCCATCGGGTTCGGGATGCGTTGGGGGTTGGGACATGCCGCCGTGGTCTTGGGGGCCGGGCTCGTGCTTGTGGTGGTGGGCATCGCGGTCCCGGCGCCCGTCCAGGGATGGCTCGAGCTAGTGGTTGGTATGACGTTGGTCGGCTTGGGAGGGTGGGCAGCCTGGAACGCCCATCGCCTTCACGTGCACACGCCAGTCGAGCACGAAGGGCATGCCCACCTACATGCCCATGCGCCGGCTCAACACCCACACTCGCATCGCCATGCCGATCCCACCCGTCACCATCGACATCTGTCGACTGCGGTCGGAGCAGTTCACGGTCTCGCCGGGACCGCTTCGGTGGTGGCGCTAGTGCCGGTGACCTTGATGCCCGGTGTCACCGCCTCGGTGGTGTATCTCGCGGCGTTTGGGCTCGGCACCGTCGTGGCTATGAGCGCGTATGCTGGCATAGCGGCCGCGGCCGTAGCTCGGGTCAGGACGGTGGTGCTGGCCCGAATGTTTGCTTGGGTGACGGCGGTTGCGAGCGTGACCGTGGGCGTATGGTGGGTAGTGCGGGCGGCGTCCACCTTGGGCGCCGCGTAGGATCACGCAACCCGGGCGAGCACTCGCATCGCGATGAGCGTGACTTCTTCATCACCGTCCGGCGAGAACGACCCGTCACTCTGTTGACTGGCCAAGAGGGGTGGGATTGCCCGACGGACCGCTTGAATCGATTCGGGCATAGCGAAACCCAATAGGGCGTCGAGCGCATGAACGTGATTCGTATCGGGCCATGTCCCATCGGCAGTTTGGGCGGCGACGAAGGCTTGGGCACAAGGTTCGGTTTGCGTGCGGTACGTGGGCGGCGTAGTCCCCAGGGCCGCGAGTGCGAACACGCGCAGGTTGGAGTCCCACCTGTCGCCGGTCATGTCCCAGAGGGAATCCAGGCCAACCAGACTCTCGATGTGTTCGCGTACCGCGGCCCGGCGGTCCTCCCTCATCCGGAGGACGACGCGAAGGGCATAGCAACTTGCCGCAAAACGCGCGTCGTCTTCGCGCTCGACAACGACCCCAGTCGGGAATCGACTTGGTTTGAACTCGTCGTCTCGGGTCGCCGGAGAGAAAAAGCCCCGCAGTGCGTGCCGGCACTCTCCAACCTCGTGACGATCAGGTTCGCACCCTTCACCAAAGTGGCCGGGAGCGTTCTGCCGAGCCAGTACGTATCCGGACGTGCGGACCACGGCGGCATGGTCGTCCGGACACCCCAGATCCAGAAGTTCCGCGAGGGTTCGTGTCGTCTCTATGAGAGATCCATGAATGCTGCCATCCATGCGCGTTTTCCTGCGCCGCTCCCGAATGAGATGCTCGCAGAGAACGACATCGCCGCTGAGCGGTTTCCCCAGCATCCCACGGGCGAGCAAGGCGGGACGCGTGGAACGGTCGGCGAAAAACGCGTGCGCGCGTTCCAGGGCCACCACGACCTCCGGTGAGGCGTGTCCGGTACCCGGCGCCATGCGCCGCCGCGTAAGCGATGGAGTGCGTGGAGCGGTCATCGACGTTTCTTAGATTTGCCTGCCATCTTCTTCTTCTTCTTCTTCTTGGCCGTTCTCTTCTTAGAGGTCTTCTCCTTTGTCAGCTTTGGCTTCGACCAGATTAGCTCGGAGTCATTGACCTCTTGGGGAGTCGTGGTGGGAGGCACGAGTGGCATCTGATCCCAGATGCCAGGTCCACCGATGCCACCATCATAGGAATCAGATGCTGGGTTCATGCAGTGGCTCCGATCGGACAGTTGGAGAAGCTTCTAGTCTCCGCGCTGGTCCGCCCACTCGCAAGTGGCAAGCAGAACCCGGCGGACGGGCATCACGTTCCACCTGTGACCGAAATGCTTGACTTTGTTCCGGAACTTTCCTTAGCTTGGCACCATATCTTCTATAATCACTTTGAGTTACGAGATTCTGCCATGACTGGTTCAACGGGTCGATTGTTTCGAATCGCGGGGCTGATGGCATGCCTGGTCGCCAGCGTCGTCGCGCCTCGGTCTGTGGCTGCGCAGCAGGTGGCCCGATTGGACGTGCAGCCGCGAGAGATCACAGTCGCCGTCCTCGACCGATTTGAGGTCTTCGCGATCGCCGAGGATCGCAGTGGCAACATCCTATCTCCCACGTTCCAATGGGTGGTGGCTGATCCGGCCATCGCCGATGTGCTCGAAGACGAGGACGTTCCGGGCGCGGCGTTCATCGTGGGTCTCTCGGTCGGCCAGACGACCGTCGAGGTGTCGGTCGGAGACAAATCGCAGCGCATCTCGGTGACGGTGGAGGGTGGGCTCGCGGTCAGTGGGCCGGTGGGAACCGGCCAGGCCACGATCGTACAGATCGATCCCGCCATCGTGTATCTCATGCCGGCCGAGGATACCCAACTCTTGCCGCGTTTTCTCAAGGACGATGGGACGCCGGCTGCGCCGGAAGTGGTTTCGTGGATGTCGTTCCGGGCCGACGTGGCCACGGTCGACCCCACCGGCCGTGCCGTGGGTATCGACGAGGGCACGGGGTTGATTGAAGTGACCACCACGGGCAGCGGGTTGTCCCACCGCGTGCAGGTGTACGTTTCGCGAGCGCCGTGGGGCTTCACTAGGCCGGTAGTGGCGCTTGCCCCGACCGAGTCGGAATCCATCGACGTAGTAGTTCCGAATCAAGAGAATCGGGTAGTCGAACCGCGCTATTTCACCTGGCAATCCACGAACCCCAACGTCGCCGTGGTCACGCCGCTCGGTGTGGTTACCGCCATCCAGGGTGGTGAGACCGAGATCGTGGCTACGGGGTTCGGCGAGCAACGACGTATTGGGGTTACGGTCCACAAGGCGGTGGTCGGGTGGATCATGCGCTCCTTGAGTGGTGACACGATCACAATTCCGATTGGTGGTTCGGCTCCGTTTGTGGTGGTCGGCGAGGCCGAAGACGGCACGCCAGTACCGGAAGCACCGGTTTTTTGGAGCGTGGGTGACACGAGCATTGCGGTGTACGGTCTCGTCGATGACTCGAGTGCGACGGGGAAAGACGTGGGGATGACCACGTTGACCGCGAGTGGCGAAGACGGTCCGATCAAACAGTGGGTTCTCAATGTCGTTTCCGCCGGACTCATCCTCGACATCGACAAGGCGGGACTCGACATCAATTCCCAGGTCACCATCAACGCGTCATTTGCGGATGAATTCGGTAACCCAGTGGCCCCGGCCGACCGGATGGTATGGACGTCGACGAACCCCACGGTCGCTCAGGTTAGCGACGGTGTCGTGACGCCAGTTGGGATTGGGCGGGTCGAGATCATTGGCGCGACGCCATGGGGCAATGCGGACACGGCCGTGGTGTACGTGCAAGGGAGCTTGCTGTTCACGCTTACGCGCGACGGTTCCTCCGACATCTATTCTGCCGCTCCCACCGAGCCGGGCACGATCTATCCGGTGATCGAGTTCCCGTCGCAAGAAACGAGTCCGTCCTTCTCACCGGACGGGACGCGGATCGCGTTCGTGAGTGATGGGAGCCAGAATCTCGAGATCTACACGGCCGAGGCGGATGGGTCGAACCCGCAACGCATTACGCAGAACACATCGGTCGACAACAACCCAGTCTGGACCCCTGACGGCCAACGAATCGTGTACGAGTCGGTGGGGCCGAGCGGCCTTTCGCACATTTGGATCATGCAGGCAGATGGCTCGAGCCAGCGACAGCTGACGCAAGGGCAGCGTTCACACCACCAGCCGGCTGTGTCACCCACGGGGCAGATCGCGTTCACGTCCGACCGGGACGGGAAGGATGACATCTGGCTCATGGACCTCGATGGCACCAACGTTCGCAACTTTACCGCGACGACCGACATGCTGGAATCCATGCCGTCATGGTTCTCCGACACGGCGATCGTTTTCCTCCAAGAACCCGACCGTAGAAACCAGACGACTCGGGCCATTATGCGGATGAACTTCCAGCGGGAAGTGAGTGCCATCACGCAAATGCGGCCGATCACATCGTACGCGATGACCTCCGACGGCAGTCTGTTGGCGATGGTCTTTCCTGCGCCGGGCCCCGGCGGAGAGCCGCTCCGTCGCTTGTTCGTCATACCGCAACAAGGTGGTGGAGAGATCGCGGAGATCGTGAGGCAAACCGACACCGACGAATTGAGCACACCGGCCTTCCGACCCTGAAAGCCTTTGCCATGCGGGCACATGGAGACTTCGACCAACTTGGACTGGTCGACCTCCCGGACCCGTCGCTCCGATCGGACGACCATGTGGTGGTGTCGCTCGAGGCCGCCGCGCTCAATCACCTCGACCTCTGGACTCTTCGCGGTCTCCCGGGCCTGAATCTCGAGTTTCCCCACATACTGGGCGGAGACGGGGCGGGCGTGGTGCGTGAGGTGGGTAGCGCAGTGACCCAGGTCAAAGTGGGTGACCGCGTCATGCTGAACCCCGGCGTTTCCTGCCATCAATGTCGGTACTGCCTGGAAGGGCGTCACTCGTTGTGCCTGTCGTATGGTCTGCTTGGCGAGCACACGCCCGGTACGCTCACCGAGAACATCGTCGTTCCCGAACCCAACGTCGTTCCGGTTCCTCGGTTACCTAATGGCTACGAGCAGCTCACCTGGGCAGAGGCGGCGGCGTTTCCGCTGGTGAGTTTGACAGCTTGGCACATGTTGGTCGATCGGGCGCGCCTTCGCGCGGGCGAAACGGTCCTCATTTGGGGAATCGGCGGTGGCGTTGCAAGTACGGCGTTGAAGATTGCGAAATTCCATGGCGCCGTCGTGATCGCGACCTCGTCGAGTCAAGAAAAGCTTGCGTGGGCCACGGAACAGGGCGCGGACCTGGTGCTCAACCATGACGAGATCGACGTGGCGAAGGAAGTTCGGGCGGCGACCAAAAAGGCCGGCGTCGATATCGTAGTAGAGACGGCGGGCGAAGCAACGTGGGACCGCTCGCTCCGTGTACTCGGGCGTGGTGGACGCCTAGTGACTTGTGGAGCGACGACCGGCCCCCATGTCTCGATCGACGTGCGACGACTCTTTTGGTATCAGTGGGATATTCTGGGGTCGACTATGGGTGGAGATGGTGACCTGCGCGCTGTCACCCGCGTTCTCGCAAACGGTCACCTTAGGCCGACCATCGATTCGGTCCACGCGTTCGATCACGCCCTGGGTGCGTTCGAACGTCTGACGGCCGGGTCACACCTCGGCAAGGTCGTGGTGGATGTTCGAGGGCGAGCCAACGAGACGGTGTTGGACGGAGTCTAGGGCGCCTACCGTTTCAGCAACATCGTTGGGGCGACAGGACCAAACGTCGTCGTCGTAGCCGGCGCCTGGATCATGCCAACGAACCGCCCTTCTTGGTCGAACAGGGCGAAGCCCCGCTTAGTCTGAACTAGGCGCCCTCCGCCGGTCACGCAACGGAACGCCTGCTGCGCCCCAACCGAAACGGGCCGTTGCCCCGTGTCTACGTCTGCGAATGCCAAAGCATGTGCTATCATCGGTCCTTCCTTTCTGATCGGGCGACGCATGCGTCGCACCCTCCCCGGTTACGGGCCCTCAACGTATTAGACGGGTGATCGGCCCATTCCGTTGCATCCTCAAACGGAACTTGACAGTTCCCTGACGGGTATCTACTATCTACTACGAACATAGTAGAAAGTGGTTCCATGACCATTCAACTCACCCGCAGGGAGCTCGACGTCATGTCCGTGGTTTGGGAGCTTGGCTCCGCCACAGTGGGCGAAGTGCTCGAGAAACT
>JBDHLU010000014.1:0-41327 GCA_039656555.1 Gemmatimonadota bacterium
GAATTCAATCGTACGCGTGGCGGAACCACGCACTACCTACCAGTCGTACCACCTGACATGAGGACGCCCGACACGACCTTAGAGCAGTACCTCGAACAAGGTAAGGACGCCCCGAGCAAACTCTTTGCGTTTCCGGCCCAATCCAACTTCTCGGGCGTACAGTACGACTTGAACTGGATCGCTCACGCGCAACGGCGCGGGTGGGATGTCCTCCTGGACGCCGCCGCATTCGTCCCCACCAACCGCCTCGATCTGGGCCGGTGGCACCCGGACTATGTCGTTCTCTCGTTTTACAAGATGTTTGGTTACCCCACGGGCGTGGGTGCCCTGATTGCCCGCGAGGCAGCGCTCGAAAAGCTCAGGCGCCCCTGGTTTGCCGGCGGCACGATCAATGTGGCGTCGGTCCAGGCAGATCGATACGTCATGGCCGCCGGCGCCGAGGCGTTCGAGGACGGGACACTGAACTATGCCTGCATCCCCGCAGTGGTGACCGGACTCGACGTCATCGATGCTGTTGGCATCGACACCATCCACACCAGGGTTCATGCGCTCACCTCCTGGCTCATCGAGCAAGCATCGTCGATATACCACGGCAACGGCCGCCCAGTCATGCGATTGTACGGGCCCGCCAACATGGAAGGCCGTGGCGGAACGCTGGCACTCAATTTCTATCGGGCGGACGGCTCGGCAATCGACCACAAGGCTGTCGAAGCGCTGGCGACCGAGCATAATCTCTCACTCCGAGCCGGTTGTTTCTGCAATCCAGGCGCCGGCGAGGTCGCGTTGGATCTTTCCCGCGACGAACTGCTCGCCTGCCTGAAGGGGTCGGACTCTCGCATGACCATGGAGGAGTTCCAACAGTGCATCCATGCAGAAAGCACTGGAGCTGTAAGGGTGTCGTTGGGGCTGGTGAGCAATTTTCGCGATGTCGAAGCGTTTCTCGAACTCGTCCGAAACATTCGAGAAAGCTGAAATTCCCCACTGGCAATCCAGTCGCTCGCCGCTTTCTTTACTGGATCACCTGCGCATCGAAGGAGACCGCAGCATGTGGCACGAGGATATTCTAGGTACGATCGGGAACACCCCGCTGGTCCGGATCAACCGGCTGACTGCCGATCTGCCGTGCACCGTGCTTGCGAAGCTCGAGTATTTCAATCCGGGTGGATCGGTGAAGGATCGGATCGGCGTGTCGATGATCGACGCCGCGGTTGAGGCCGGCGACCTCAAACCCGGTGGTACGATCATCGAGGGCACGAGCGGCAACACGGGCGTGGGACTCGTCCTGGCCGCGATTGCCCGCGGGTACCGGTGCGTTTTCACGACGACGGACAAACAGAGCCCCGAGAAGATCGCCATTCTGCGAGCGCTCGGCGCGGAGGTGATCGTGTGTCCGACCGCGGTCGCGCCTGACGACCCACGGTCGTATTACTCGGTCGCACGGAGACTCGCCAAAGAGATCCCAAACTCGGTCTATCTCAATCAGTATGACAATCCCGCGAACACTGCTGCTCACCTACGTACCACTGGACCCGAACTCTGGGAGCAGACCGATGGTAGGATCACGCACTTGATTGTCGGCGCGGGAACGGGCGGCACGATCTCGGGCACCACGACCTATCTCAAGGAACAGAACCCGGCCATCAAGACAATTGGCGTGGATCCGTATGGCTCCGTGTACTGGAAGTACTTCCACACCCGGGAATTCGACGAGAACGAGATCTTCCCATACGTTACAGAGGGAGTTGGTGAGGACATTCTCGCCGGCAACATGGACTTCGATCTTGTAGACGACTACGTGCGCGTGACGGACAAGGAAGCCATGCAGATGACGCGGCGGCTTGCCGAAAGGGAGGGAATGTTCCTCGGCGGATCGTGCGGGATGGTAATGGCAGGCGCCCTCCAGTGGCTGGAAGCGCACCGGGACGACCTGACGGCGAACGACGTCGTCGTCGTGGTCATGCCCGACGGTGGCTACCGGTCGCTGAGCAAGGTCTACAACGACATCTGGATGCAGGAGCATGGGTTCCTCGATGACGCCGACACGCTGACAGCAGACGGGCTGGTCAAGCGGCAACGAGCAGGATCTAAGACGCACGGGCTCGTGTCGGTGACGGTCGATACCACGCTCGGAGACGCAATCGACATCATGGGCAAGCACGCGATATCCCAGGTACCGGTAATGAAGGACGACGAGGTCGTGGGCGCCCTGATCGAGCAGGAAATTCTGCGCGCGCTTCTCAGTGACCCCGACGCACGTGCCCACCTCGTAAGCGACCTCATGGGACCACCGTTCCCCATCGTCGACGGATCGAGCGCGCTGCAGGAGTTGGCGGGACAACTCGGTGCCAACAGCGCCGCAGTACTGGTGCGGCGGTCCGACGGCGAGTTGGGTATCCTGACGCGATCAGATCTGATCGGGACCTTGGGCGCGTGATGGCCGAGGGATTCCCCCGCACGATCAGGTTCGTCCGCGCCGAAGTCGACGTGGTCGCCGGCGAAAGCTGTACGGCCGTGGTTGAAGTAGAGAGCCAAGGTGCAGGGACATTCACTGGCACGGCCCAGGGTGGAGTCACCGAGCAAGATCAGCTCCGTGCCGTCGCTCGAGCCACTTCCGATGCACTGTCCGACGCCTTCGAAGCCCAGGGCGCAAGAGTTCGCGTCATCGGTGTGCAACTCGTCGATACCGTGACGCAAACAGCGGTAGTGGTGTCGCTCGCGGCATCGAAGGGGGCGCACACGAAAACGCTGCTTGGTATCTGCGACGGGACGAGCGACCCGGCAAAGGCGACCGCGCTTGCCGTGCTCAACGCCACCAATCGATTTTTGGGAGGGACTAGAGTCTAGCCGTTCCTAGCGCCCGGAGTTTGCCATCCGGTAGTGATTGAGAAACGTGTTCATCAATGGGTCCATCGCGGACTTGACGATGTCGATGACTCCATCCATCCCTGCAGTCGCCTGCATAGCGTTCACGTAGCTGACCGCGCTGACTTCGTTCCTGCCGAGGGCCGGACGCGTCGGAATGAACATGTCCTCGACGCGCAGGCTGATGTTTAGGGAGTAGCCGAAGTCCGCTCCATTTGCCCGGATTTTCAATCCACGCAGTCGGACGATCACCGTAGGGAAACCGCTCTCTACAACGCCGATGCCGGCGCGCTCCAAGTGTTCCTCGACATAGGCCTTGATAGGCGCATTGGGCACGCCCGCCTCGATGAGCGGCTGATCGACGATGACTTGGACGGAGAATTCCTGAATACCGGCCAGGAGTTCGCCCGTTATCTGGGCCTGGGCCGGTGCGGAAACAGCAGCGGCTAGGGCGAAGGCTGTTACAAATCGTGATGGAGTCATGGGGGAGAAACTACTCACTCCGCTTTCATCGCGACGATCGGAGGTATTCGTGAGGCTCGCTGCGCCGGTATCCAGTTGGCGAGTGCCGCGATGATTGCCAAGACGCCGCATCCGGAAACGAAACTGACGAGATCGAACGCGCCCACGAACAACACAGCGCTGAGAGCACGTGCACTCACCGCGGCCAGCGCAGCACCGATGAGCGTGCCCACCAACACCAACGCCATCCCTCGTCTTAGCACCATCCCCATGATCGTACCCGTCTCCGCCCCCAGTGCCTTGCGAATACCGATCTCCCGCACACGTCGATTCACCGAATAGCTCACGACTCCGTACAGACCCACGGTCGCCAAGATCAACGCGAGTACACCAAACGCCCCGATCAACCACGCGCCCGCAAGAATCGGGAACAGTCGCACGTCCGCCATCTCACGCAGGGTACCCGTCTCCATGAACACGAGATCCGGATCCAGCCGGCGCAGCTCAGCCTCCAAACTTCGGACCAGTCCTTCGGCGGACGTGTTCGTCCTGACGAGGAACCCGGCAAACCCGGCCTGCCGCGGAAGAGGAATGTGGATGTACGGTTTCGGAGATTCGCCCGGCGTGTTCACCTTGTAGTCTTCGACCACACCGACGATCACGTACGGTGTGCCCTCCCACGACGTTCTGAACTCACGGCCCAGGGCGTCTTCGTCAGGCCAGTAGCGGTTGGCCATCGTCTCGGTGACGACCGCGACGCGGCGACGTTCGTCCCGATCCGCAGGTTCGATATTGCGGCCCCGCAATACGTTCAAGTCGAGCGCGGTAAAGTAGCCCTCGTCGATGCTGGCACCGTCCACGACATAGGGGCGATCGGCGCCCGAGTTCTGATGGCCATCGATGAATACACCGAACCCGTTGTTGTTCAAAGACAGCGGAAGGCGACTGGCAAGGCCTACCGCTTCCACTTCGGGGAGCTGCTCTAGGCGGAGTTTACCGGTCTCGAGAAACGTCCCTGCCTGTTCGTCGGTGTACCCGTTCATCTCCATCGCCGTGACCATGTACGCGATGCGATCGATGTCGTATCCAAGATCAACGCGGCGGGCCACGTCCAGACTTCGAACGAGTAAGGCGCCCGCAACTAGAACCACGACGGAGACCGCTACCTGAACCACAACGAGCGTGTTTCGGAGCGTGAACCAACGTTGCCGCTCGTCGCCTTCGCTAGTTCCCTTCAAGGCCGGCACCAAGTCCGGACGGGAAGACCTAATGGCGGGGATCAGGCCGAACGCTATGCCCGTGGCCGCCGCAATCACGAACGTGAACAGCATGACTCGCCAATCCGGCGTGATGTCGAGTCCGATATCGATGGGAAGCGGAGGTTGGAACCTGGAGATCAATCCGGAAAGCCAATACGACAACGCCATGGCCACAGCACCGCCGGCGAGGGCCAGCATCATGCTTTCGGTCATGAGTTGTCGGACCACACGGCCCGGGCCCGCACCGATCGCCACCCTGAGGGCAAGTTCACGGCTTCGAGCGGTAGAGCGGGAAAGCATCATGTTCGCGAGATTCGCACACGCGACCAGCAACACCAGGCCCACCGCGCCCAGCAACACCAAGCCAACCGGAGCGAGTGTCGAGTCGAAGTCCGGGTTGATGGCCACGTCATTGGTGGCCATGACCCATACGCGTTCGAATTCGTTGGTCTCGGGATAGTCAACCGACAGACGAGCGGCCATCGTCTCGAATTCCGCTCGGACCTGGGCCACACTCACCCCAGCCTTCATCCGGCCCTTCATCCAGAGGAAGTGTTGCCCTCTTCGTTCCAAACGGTTTGCTCCCGGGCCGCCGCCGGATCCGCGCTGGTTGCCGAGTGGTTCGACCTCCTCGACCATCGTAATGGGAATCCACATCTGCGATGACACCGCCGGAAACATCCCGCCGAAGCCCTCGGGCGCTACACCAACCACTGTATAAGGAATGCCGTTCAGCCGGATCGACTGGCCGATGACGTTCGGATCGGCGGCAAAGCGGCTCTGCCAGAATGGGTGGCTGAGAATTGCGACGGGTGCTGCACCCACCCCAACGAATTCATCGGTCAAAAAGGCCCGTCCCAGCGCGGGCTGGATTCCCGACACCCGGAAGTAGCCCTCCGACACGATTTCGCCGATGACGAGTTCGGACCTGCCGCGGATAGACAGGTTGGCAAAGAAGTTCGTGTACGCGATGACGCCGGACAGCGTTTCGGTCTGATCCCGGTAGTCGGCGAAATTCAGATAGGAATGAGTATCGTGACTATTCGAGGTGGCGGTGTGACCATAGATGTCGACCAGCTCCTCCGGATTCGCGACCGGCAACGGGCGGAAGAGACCAGCTCCTCCGGATTCGCGACCGGCAACGGGCGGAAGAGTACCGCGTTGACCAGACTGAATATGGTGCTGTTCACACCGATCCCCAGCGCGATAGTCGCGATGGCCACCACCGTGAACCCGGGCGTCTTGAGGAGCGAGCGCGCCCCATAGCGAATGTCGCGAATCAAGTCGTTCATGGTTGTTCCCAGAATTCGGGGTTGTTGCCTTTACGGGAGGTTTCGACTGGAGTTTCGAGCGGGTAAGCCGATATGCCGATTACCCGTTTCCCCGTTTACCCGATTCCATCACGGCGTCAACGTTGGTGGGTTTCCGTACTTCTTGAGCCATCCGATCGTCCCCAACATCTTCGCCACATGATGGCTGGGCCGGCGGCGAACGCCGTGTGGCTCACCGGGAACACGAATCAACCGCGTCTCCACCCAAGCAGCTTGAGCGCCGACGGCCAAGATACTGCCGGGCATGAAAAAGCCGCGACGATTGTCGCGGCTTTTACAGGCCCGGCAGGAATCGAACCTGCAACCCCCGGTTTTGGAGTTCGGTGTTCTTCGTCCCGTCCTGTCCCGTCTAATCCCGTCCTGTCCCTTCCTGTTGGTTTGCAAATGGTTTGCAACGATCTACGGTCGCGGTTGCCTCATCAGACTCCAACCCTGTAACCTGTGACGGACCGCCAGGAGTGAGCATCACCACATCAACTTCAGACCTGGAGCAATCGTGCAGACGCCCTTTGGAGCGAGGTATGTAGGTGTAGCTCTCACGCTCTCCGCTTTGGCTATCTCTCAACAGGCCGCGGCCCAAGAGTTCACAGTCGACTCAATCGAAGCCCGTCAGGCAGAGTATTCCCCATACATCAACCAGAGCTTCCCGCAGCGCGTGTTTTGGGGTGACACACACCTCCATACCAGCTTTTCACCGGACGCCGGGATCATCGGCAACTTCAACCTCGACCCGGCCGAGGCCTACCGCTTTGCACGCGGTGAACAGGTCCGGGCCAACAACGGTATGCAGGTCAAGCTGGTTCGGCCTCTGGACTTCCTCGTGGTTGCCGATCACTCGGAATACCAGGGGCTGATGCCCAGTCTTCGAAGCGGCGACCCGGAGATCCTAAAGAACGAGGTCGGCCGCCGTTGGTACAATTGGTTCAATGAAGGCCCTGAAGGGCAATACAAGGTCTTTCTCGAATTCGCGGAAGACTTGGGGAACAACCGCGGAAGGATTCCATTCGAGAACGTGGCGCACTCGACGTGGGACTACATGACGGCGACTGCCGACGAATACAACAGTCCAGGAGCCTTCACGGCGTTCATCGGGTACGAATGGACCTCCACACCCGGCGGTGACAATTTGCATCGGGTCGTGATCTTCCAAGATGGGGCGTCCAAGGCAAGACAGGTCGTTCCGTTTACGTCGTTCGATAGCGCCGACCCAGAAGACCTGTGGGCGTTTTTAGCGGCGTACGAGGCGCGTTCGGGTGGGCGGGTCATGGCCATTCCCCACAATGCGAACTTGTCGAACGGGCTCATGTACGACACGAAGACGTTGGGTGGTGATCCGTTGACCGCGGCGTACGCGAACATGCGCATGCGGTTCGAACCGATACAGGAAGTGACGCAGATGAAAGGCGATGGCGAGACGCATCCGGAGCTGTCCCCGGACGACGAATTCGCCGATTTCGAGACCTGGGACAAGGCAAATCTCCTTGGGACGGCGGCGACAACGAGTGAGATGCTTCCAGGCAACTATGCCCGATCCGCGTTGAAACGCGGCATGGAGCTCGAGACCGAACTTGGCGTCAATCCCTACAAACAGGGGTTCATCGGCTCGACGGATTCACACACCTCATTGGCTACGGCCGGAGAGAACAACTATTTCGGGAAGGCCTCCATTATGGAGCCGGGGCCAGAACGGTGGGAGCATATCCTTATCAAGTCCCCTATCTCGGACGAGCTGACCAGTATGGCGTCCGAGACCGGCGCGGCTGGTCTCGCCGGTGTCTGGGCAACGGATAACACGCGTGAAGCACTCTTCCAAGCGATGGAACGACGGGAGACCTACGCCTCGACGGGCCCTCGCATGACAGTACGGGTCTTTGCCGGATGGGACTTTACCGCCGACGATCTGCAGCGGGCCGACTTCGCCAAACATGGTTACGCGACCGGCGTCCCCATGGGCGGCGACCTCGTAAGCGCGCCGTCCGGCACTGCCCCGAATCTCGTCATCCGGGTGCTGCGCGATCCCGACGGTGCCAACCTCGACCGGGTGCAGGTGATCAAGGGGTGGATCGACGCGAACGGTCGGACCCACGAACGGATTTACGACGTTACGTGCGCTGACGAACGCACCGTGCGTGACCGCCGATGTGAGCGGCCGGTGGGAAGCACCGTCGATGTAGCAACAGCGACCTACACGAACACCATCGGAGCTCCACTGCTGTTTGCACACTGGTCAGATCCGGACTTCGACCCGACCGTGCGTGCGTTCTATTACGTGCGGGTGCTCGAGATTCCCACCCCGCGCTGGACGGCCTTCGATGCAGTTCGTTTCAACGTCCAAATGTCGGACGACGTGCCGATGACGCTGCAAGAGCGGGCCTACACGAGCCCGATTTGGTATACGCCGTAACAGGCCCGGCAGGAATCGAACCTGCAACCCCCGGTTTTGGAGTTCGGTGTTCTTCGTCCCGTCTGGTCCCTTCTAGTCCCGTTCTGTCCCTTCCTGTTGGTTTGCAAATGGTTTGCAAATCGAGCCATATTTACGCCTCAAGAGCTGGTGTCCTCCAAGACAGAAACAATAGAATCGGAACTTCATAGAAGGAGATCGCGGTGAGCACAAAGGCATGGGACACTTCTTGGCTCGGGGCCGCCGTGGCGGTTTCGATGCTCGTCGCCACGGGGGGCCGCGTAGAGAACCCCGAAAGTACCGGACCGAGCAGCCTCGATGACGCGCTGGTAGTGTCGGACGTTCTGATCCCACAGGTGCCCACGTGTGATGTCGCGTCTCTACCCGAGTTGGCTGATGTGAGAATCACATCCGTGACGCGGGAATCGGCACCCGTGTCGCACTGCAAGGTGGCGGGCGTGATCGGCAGCGAGACGAACTTCGAACTGCTGCTGCCCGGCGAGTGGAACGGCAAGTTCGTCATGGGTGGTGGCGGCGGCTTCGTCGGCTCGGTGGTCAACGTTGCTCTCAACTTGGGTGCGCTTCAGAAAGGCTACGCGACGGTCGGCACGGACGCGGGTCATCGCGGGAATTCCCTCGACGCCAGATGGGCTCTGAACAACCTCGAGCGTGTCGTGAGCTTTGGACACCAGGCCGTGCATCGCACGGCAGTGACCGCCAAGGCCCTCATTGCGGACTTCTACGACCAGGACAGCTCGCGCAACCTATTCTTTGGCTGCTCGCGCGGCGGTGGACAAGCGCTGATGGAGGCGCAGCGCCACCCCGAAGATTTCGACGGGATCGTCGCGGGCGCCCCAGCCTACAACTGGACCGGCGAACTCGGCGGTCGTAACACGTGGCTCAACCAGGTGATGTACCCTGACCCAAACGATCTCTCGGTTGCCACGATTACGCCGGACGCGTTGGAGCTCATCGGTAACGCGGTGCTCAAGAGTTGCGATCTCCGCGACGGGATCGAAGATGGGGTGCTGAACGACCCGCTGGCCTGCGACTTCGACATAACCGAACTCGTGTGCCAGGGAGGAAAAGCAGGCAGTTGCCTCACGCCTACGCAGGTGGAGGCTGCTCGCCGTGCCTATGAGGGCTTCACCCTCGATGACGAGCAACTCGTACCGGGGTTTCCGCCTGGCGCCGAGCTTGGCTTTGCCGGATGGACCCTGTGGATCACGGGAGGATTGGCAGTGGGAGAGGTGGATGAGTTCCAGAGAGGCGTCGAAGCAGACCCGGAGTATCCGAACCCTGTGACCCCAAACGCCCACCTCGCCTTCGGCAACGGCGTGATGAAGTACCTCGTATTCCATGACTCGACCTGGGACTACTCGACCTACGACTTCTCGACGTTTGCGGAGGATGTCGCCCCCGTCTCCTCGACCCTCGATGCCACAGACCCGGATCTCGACGGCTTCCGCGAGCGAGGGGGGAAGCTCCTGATGTACAACGGTTGGCGTGACATGGCATTGACGCCGCTTGGCACGATCCAGTACTACGAGGAAGTAATTGAACGCGACGCCTCCGCAACCGACGACGTGCGCCTGATCCTCGTGCCCGGTATGGATCACTGTTTCGGGGGCCCCGGGCCGTCGTTGGTCGACTGGCTCGACGAGATTGACCGTTGGGTCGAGACTAACGAAGCGCCGGACCAGGTCACGGCACATTGGATCGACGAGCAGATGCAGCTCGACGGCTCTCGGCTCGCCTGCGCCTACCCCAACGTACTGGAGTACGACGGGACCGGTGACCCACGCGACGCGTCGAGCTTTAGCTGCGTGGCCCCAAACTAGGTTCCCCGATTACCAGCCGGCGGCAAAGATGCTGCCGGGCATCGAAAACGCCGCACGATGTGCGGCGTTTTACAGGCCCGGCAGGAATCGAACCTGCAACCCCCGGTTTTGGAGTTCGGTGCTCTTCGTCCCGTCTGGTCCTGTCCTGTCCCGTTTGGTCCCTTCTGGTACCGACTTAGCGACTCTTTCGTCCCGTCCTGTCCCTTCTAGTACCGTCCTGTCCCTTCCTGTTGGTTTGCAAATGGTTTGCAGCGGCGGACCACCCGAACTTGCACCTCCGATATCCAGGTGCCATAGTCGCAATTCGGTCGAAGTCTGCCAACTGGCCACCACGACGGAGATGTACCCATGCGCATGGCCAACTTCTATTGCCCACTCCTCGTGGCACTGGCCACTGGCTGTGCCGGGGATCGTCTGACCACCACCGTCGATTTCGAAGTCAGCGAAGGTACGAGCCTCGGCTTCGACCTGTCTCCCGACGGACACACGGTCGTCTTCGATCTGTTGGGACAGCTGTGGACTCTACCAATCGAGGGGGGCGTCGCCGTCCCCATCACCGATGCTGTGCGGGACACAAGTGAAGACCGCGACCCTTCCTTCTCCCCGGAAGGCAAGACAGTGGTGTTTCGAGCCGACCGACCGGGAGGTGGAGGACTGTTCCTCCTTGAGGTCGAAGACCAGACCATTCGTCGACTGACGACCAGCCAGCCATTTCTCTTTCACCAGGCTCCGTCCTGGGCCCCCGACGGGCAGCGTCTCATGTTCGTTCGGGGACAGAACATCCAAATAGTCGATGTTGCAGGTGGCGAACCTCGAGACCTACAGATCGACGGCCTTCCACAACCATTTGCGAGTCATCCAACATGGGCACCGGATGGTGCGCACATCACGTTCGTCAACGCACGGCAGAATAATCGAACGGGAGGACGATTGTGGCAGGTACCAGCAGACGGGGGCGTTGCTCAACCACTGAGTGACTCTACACTACACGCTCGCGGTCCGGTTTACTCTCCCGATGGAAGACGGATAGCCTTCTTTGCTCCTGATTCGTCTGAGCTCGATCAAGTTTGGGTCATGCGCCTGAACGACGACCCCATCCAGCTGACATCACACCCTGACGTCACGCCGCTAAGAGTGCGCTGGTTTCCCGATGGCTCGACGCTCTTGTACCACGCGGGTGGCCGATTATGGACGGTTCCCGCCGCGGGCGGCCGACCGACCGAGAAAGAGTTCTCGGCCCACATACGGTTCGCCCGAAAGAACCCAACACTACCACCCCTCCGTTTCGCGACCCCTGGGACGGAGCAGTCGGCCAGTGGCTTTACGGGATTGGCACTTGCACCTGACGGGGACCGTGTGGCTGTGATCGCATTGGGCCAACTATGGGTATTCGACGTGGGAGGTGACCCGCACTCGGTCACGCTCTTGCCGCCGACCGCAGCGGATCTCTCCTGGTCACCTGATGAGGAGGAAGTCGTGTGGAGTGCTGGCCCGGGGGGCGCGGAGGACTTGTATGCGACCGACATTGCGACTGGCGCGACACGACAGCTGACGGCCCTGCCCGGTTCTGAGACCCAACCGTCGTGGTCATGGGACGGCCAACACATAGCGTTCACCAACGACGGAGGAGGAGGAGGACAGCGCCGACTCCGTGTCATCCCCGCCCGCGGATCAGTTGTCGAATCGACCGAAGCGACGCTGGATGTCGGTCCGGGATTCCGCACGATCTCGCTGAGTCTGTGCCCTAACAATCCGATCATGTGGAGCCCTGACTCGAGGCCCAGCCTGCTATACACAACCTGCGCCGACATCGTTCTCGCGTCACTCACCGGAGATGTCCGGGAGCTACCATATCCTGAGAACGGGCGTCCCAATTTCATGTCTTGGAGCAGCGAACAAGAACTCGTCTTCGTGAAGGAAGATCAGCTGTGGCGAGCGCGCTTCGATGCCCAGTCTGGGGAGATCGGGGACGAGAGTCCGATCAGTGAAGACGCGGCTCTCTATCCCAGCGTATCGCGGGATGGGAGCATCCTCTATGTCTCCAGTGACGGGCTGCGAATTCGTCGGCCGTCGGGGGAAGTCGAACGGATCGGATGGCCGTTGACGTACTCTCCCCCCGAACCCGCCCCTCTCATGATCCGCAACGTTCAAGTTGTTGGAGGGGTCGGCGGCAGGGATGCGCCGGTAGACATTCTGGTCGAGCGCGGTCGTATAGCGCGCATCGCCCCCCGAGGTGAATTGGCCGCCCCAGATTCGATGCGAGAGGTTGACGCCGCCGGGCGTTACGCGATCCCAGGGCTTGTCGATCTTCACACGCACATACAGACGGATGCGAAACTCGTGGGAGCCCTCTATCACGGCGTGACCACCATTCGTGACGCGGGCTCGCACGGTGTCGCGTGGCTAGCTGCTCAAAGGGACGGCATCGCGGCAGGCGTTCGACCGGGGCCTCGGATCGTCTTTGGTGGTGTTCAGTTTCAAGGTTCGGGTCGGTATAGCGGAACCGGTATCCAACGAGTGATCGATGACTCGAACCGCGACCGTGCGTTATCGCTCCAGGCCACGTTCGGGGCCAGGTACCTGAAGATGCGGATATTCCAAGATTGGGCGGGAACTGCCGATCTGGTGGAAGCCGCAAATACCTGGGGCTGGCCAGTGAGCGGGCATCTCGCCACACCGCTGCCGCTGGTCGCGGCTGGGATGAATGGCAAGGAGCATCTGGGGGGGTCCGGTGGGGACCGAATGGATGGAATTCCGTATGACGATGTGATTCAACTATACCGAAACGCGGAGATGTGGGTCGTGCCAACGATAATGTTCTTCGCAAGGTCGGTACGGGCATTGGATGACCCCACGATACTGAGTGATCCTGAAATCACTGCGTTCGTGACACCACCTGGGCTCAGGCTGCGGCCACCATCGCCTGCGACCAGAGCGAGCAACGAGCGTCTGACCCGTTTCGCGCGCATTGCTGCAAGGAAGCTCCATGAGGCTGGTGTCACCATCGCGACGGGCACCGACCGACAACCATGGATGGTGCATGGTGAACTAGAGGAACTTGTTGAAGCATGGTTTTCACCCCTCGAGGCCATCACCGCAGCTACGCAGACAGCGGCCGTTGTACTCGGCGCGTCCGATGAAATCGGCAGTATCGACGAAGGTAAGTGGGCTGACCTGGTGATTCTCAACGCGAATCCGCTCGATGACATCCGTAATACCCGCGACATTTGGATGGTGATCAAGGGTGGGGTCGAGGTGGACCGGCACGCGCTTCTTCAGTGGGTTGCGCAGTCAGCCTCTTTCCCGGGAACATCGCAACCGGGGCGGAACTAACCGCGAAAAACAGGCCCGGCAGGAATCGACTCGGCAAGCGGCGGCGAGTGCGCGGGAGCGGACGAGCCGACGGAAGAAGCGGGTAAACGGAGAAACGGGTAAACGGCAAAGCGCCGATTCCCTGCTTCCCGATTACCCGTTCTTTTTACAGGCCCGGCAGGAATCGAACCTGCAACCCCCGGTTTTGGAGACCGGTGCTCTGCCAATTGAGCTACGAGCCTATGCCACCCAGCCCCAACCACACCGGCCGATGGCCGATAGCATGATGATACCCACTCCCAGTTGCTATCGGCTATTGGCCATAGGCTATCGGCTGCCCTTCAGGGTGGCTGACGGGAATTGAACCCGCAACCTCCGGAGCCACAGTCCGGCGCTCTAACCGATTGAGCTACAGCCACCACGGACCCTTCCACCCCAAAGATAGTGGCGATACAACGTAGTTAGGGCCGTTCGAGCGCGGTAGGCCCCGCGCATCCCAGTCCTTATTACCTTAATAGTGACACCCAACCCCGCGAGGCCCGATGCGCTCCCCCATCACCGCCGCCGCCATGTTGTTGTCCTTCGCCGCCTGCAGCGTGTCCTATCAATCGACGGGCACAGCTACCGATGCTCCGGTCGAGGAAGTTACGGGCCCGAGCACCGCTGCCACACTGGATATTCCACCCGGTCACTTACCCGATGCCGGAGAGTGTCGCATCTGGATTCCAGGAACACCGCCCGGGCGCCAAGACCGAGCCCGATCCTGTGATGGCGTCCTTGACCACGCGCCACCGGGATCAATGGTGCTCGAGGGGCTGCCTGACGGGAAGCAACACGTACGTGTGATGTACATCGGGGAACGGGCGGGGGAAGTTACCCGAGTCCTCATCTTCGAAAAGCAAACAGGCAAGTACGTCAAGGAAGGAAACCGCGATCTGCGCTGATCATCTCAATCAGCGGAACCTGCGGCCGCTTTCCCCTGCGCTGCTACCGCCGCCTGCGCCGCCGCTACAGCCTCGGCGTCGCCCAGGTAGTACGACTTGATGGGCGAAAGGTCGTCGTTCAGTTCATATATTAATGGAATACCAGTGGGGATATTCAGCCCGACGATTTCCTCATCCGAAACCCCGTCGAGATGCTTGACCAGAGCGCGCAGACTATTCCCGTGCGCGGCAATTAGCACCCGCTTCCCCGCCCGCACATCTGGCGCGATGGTGTCATGCCAATACGGAAGCATACGGTCGACCGTGTCCTTCAAACACTCGCTCAACGGAAGATCCTCGGCCGATAAACCAGAATAGCGTGGATCCGACCCGGGGTACCGCTCGTCGTCCGAGGTGAGGGCAGGGGGCGCCGTATCGTAGCTCCGCCGCCAGATCTGGACCTGATCCTCCCCGTGCTTGGCGGCAGTCTCAGCCTTGTTCAGCCCCTGTAGCGCACCGTAGTGCCGCTCGTTCAGTCGCCAGTCTCGGACCACCGGAATCCAAGCGAGATCCATTTGCTCGAGCGCGATCCACAACGTCTTGATCGCACGCTTGAGCACGGACGTGTATGCGATGTCAAACGAATACCCTGCCTCCTGCATCCTACACCCTGCATCCCTTGCTTCGTCCTCACCTTGCTCCGTAAGCCCCACATCCGTCCAGCCCGTGAACCGATTCTCTTTGTTCCAGGTGCTTTGTCCATGCCTGAGCAACACGAGTCGCTTCATCTACATGTCCCTTGTGTCGATAAATAACAGACAACTTCCCGCCGTTCGTCACACGTTCGCTGCAGACGACCGCCCGGCAATGCAGCAACCTAACACGTTGTGCAGTATAAGTTTAACCAACTTTCCCACTCCAGACCATAACCACTCGCTGCACCGCTCACTGCAAAGTCTTTGGCAAATGCAACCGTCCTAGAGAACGTGGTATCTAAGCATACGAAACCCTCAGTTCCTGGCATTCGTAGGTCTCGGTACAGCCATACAAGTAGTGACGGAGTGTTGGATGTCGCATCACTGTCAAAACCGAAGCGCTCTGCTCCTGGCATTGTTGATAGCGCCGCTAGTTAGCCTGGACGCGCAACAAGCGGGCCGGAGCGCAGCATCAACGAGCTCGTCGAATCCGCGGATCGGACTCGGCGGTGGCGCGCCGATCGCGGTTGCGGCCCGCGCCACTGCGGGTGCACCCAAGCTGGATGGGTACCTCGACGAGGCCGTATGGCGGCTCGCGACGCCGATTACTGATTTCACGCAGCGCGATCCCAATGAGGGTGAGCCCGCGACGGAGCGTACCGAAGCGCGGGTACTCTACACGAACGATGCGATCTACATCGGCGTGCGCGCCTACGATTCACAAGCTGAAGAAATCGTCGGCCTACTGACGCGCCGGGATCAGCGTTCTCCTTCTGACTGGATCGGCGTCTCGATCGACTCGTACTACGACCGCAGAACTGCTTTCACATTCTATGTGAACCCGGCGGGAGTGAAGCGCGACGTCTACTTCTTCGACGACTTTAATCAAGACAACTCGTGGAACGCGGTCTGGGATGTGAAAACGTCAAGAGACTCGGAAGGGTGGACGGCCGAGTTCAAGATTCCGTTCTCACAGATCCGCTTCGAAAAGGGGCAAGACCGGTTCGGCTTCAACATCTTTCGCAGCATCAACCGACTGAACGAAGAACAGTTCTGGCGGGTGCCGCCGAAGGACCAAAGCGGAATGGTCTCGCGATACGGCGACCTCGTGGGTTTGGATGGAATCTCGCCGCCGCGGCGTGCAGAGATCCTGCCTTACGTCTCGGCGACCAGCACCATGTACGAGGCAAATGCGAGCAATCCGTTCTCGACCGGTTTCGACCGCACGCCGGCTGCCGGCGCCGACATCAATCTCGGACTGACGTCAAACCTTACGTTGTCGGCAACGGTGAACCCGGATTTCGGTCAGGTCGAGGCTGACCCAGCGGTCGTTAACCTATCGGCGTTCGAAACGTTCTTCCCCGAACGACGTCCGTTCTTCCTGGAGGGCGTGGACATCTACAAGTTCGGTATCGGCCTGGGCGACGGCGACGGCAGCGCCGAGTCGTTGTTCTACACGCGCCGCATCGGTCGCGCACCGCAAGGCCGGCCGCAATACCGCGGTGGGTACAGCAACTCCCCCGATCAGACGACCATTATCGGATCGGCAAAGCTCTCGGGAAAGACATCCTCGGGCTGGACGATGGGAGCCCTGGCTTCGTTCACCGCGGAAGAGTCGGCAACCGTCATCGATTCCATTGGCGGGAGTCACCGAGATGTGGTCGAGCCGCGGACGGGCTATTTCGTGGGCTCGTTGGCGCGCGATTTCCGTGACGGGCAAACGAAGATCACGCTCTTCGGAACCGCCGTAAATCGGAACCTGACCCCCAACTTGCAGTGGCTCCGGAGCCGAGCCTTCGCCGGTGGCCTGCGCTGGACGCACAGGTTTGCGGAGCAAAAATTCTCGTTCAATGGTTGGGCATCGGTCGCCAACGTCGGGGGCAGTGCCGAAGCCATCGATCTGACACAGCGGTCGTCAGCCCGTTGGTATCAACGACCGGACAACACGCACGTTACGTACGACCCTAACCGGACATCGCTTTCAGGGTTCTCCGGCCAGATGACCTTCGGGAAGATTTCCGGCAACTGGCGGTTCTCGACGGGGCTCGACACCAGGTCGCCAGGTTATGAGGTGAACGACGCCGGCTTCCAGCAGGACGCCGATCGCACGATCGGCTACATCTGGGGTAACCGCCGTTGGCTGGAGCCTGGCAAGGTGTTCCGTCAATTCAACGTGAACGTCAACGCGTGGCACGCACGGACCTACGGTTGGGAACACGTGTCCACCGGCTTCAATACGAACGGGTGGGGCATGCTCTCCAACTACTGGAACGTAAACGCCGGTATCGGCCGCAACCTGGAGTCCCTATCACCGGGCGCGCTGCGTGGTGGCCCGGCGTTCCTGCGTCCCGCATCGACGAACATGTGGGCCGGTATCGGTTCGGATTCGCGAAAGACGTTTCGGTTTGGCCTCTCTGGCTCCTACGGGCGGCAGGATCAGAACGCCGGATGGTCATACAGTGTGAACCCGAACATCTCCTGGCGACCGGCCGCGAATCTCGATTTCACGTTCGGACCGTCGATTTTCAAGCAGTTCAGCGGATGGCAGTACTACACGTTCTCCGGCGCCCTAGACGCAAACCACTACGTGTTCGGCGAGTTGAACCAGACCGTGGCGTCGATGACGTTCCGCGCGAACATGACGTTCACGTCGAATATGTCGCTGCAGATCTACGCGGAGCCCTTCGCGGCCACCGGTGACTACACGCAATTCAAAGAGGTTTCGGATCCACGCGGCGCGACGTTCAAGGACCGGTTCCTCAACTACGCGGACGACCAGATCGTGGATCTCGGCGATGGTCGCATCGGCATCGATCTCGACCGCGACGGCAGCTCCAACATATTCATCGGTCAACCGGACTTCACGGTGCTCTCGTTCCGGTCGAACGTGGTGCTCCGGTGGGAGTACATGCTGGGGTCGACGCTCTTCCTGGTGTGGCAGCACAACCGCTCCGACTTCAACAGCCTGCCAAACTTCGATTTCACGACGAACTTGGGTAGCATCTTCACGGCGCCTGCGACGAACACATTCGTGGTGAAGCTCAACTACTGGCTTTCGTTGTAGAACTACTTCTAACCCCCGCCCGCCGCCGTAGTCCGCACCAAATCCACCAGCAATTCGATTATCTCATCCTCATCATTCGGCATTTCCGTTCGCCGTAGCGAAACGCCGAGTTCCTTGGCCATCTTCGCGGCATCGATATCGAGGTCAAAGCGCACCTCTAGGTGATCGACGAGGAACCCTATCGGCGCAATGACAAAATCTTTGGCACCTTGCGATATCCAATCACCGACGACCTCGAACAATGACGGGCCGAGCCACATCTGATTCCCCCTCCCGGCGCTTTGGAAGGCAAGACTCCAGCGATCGAGGTTGAGCCGATCCGCAAGTTCACCGGCCGTGGCAGAGAACTGGGTCGTGTAGGGATCGTTCCAGTTGAGGATCTGCGCAGGAAGGCTGTGGTTCGTAAACACCACCACGGCGTCAGTTTCGTCGAGCGCCTGTTGGATCAAGCGTTCCCACAGGGTGAGAAACTGTGGATGAAGATTCCAGTCGTTGACGTACCACCAGGTGAGGTCGCGGCCCTCCGAAGCTTTCTCCACCTCCTTGTAGTAGGCCTCGCTCGTGAGCCGCGAGCTGAACGGTGCGAGCGCAACCGCGATGCCCGATTTGGTGCCCGTCTTCGAGGCCGCCCGGACCGCATCCTCGATGAACGGCGGAGAGTGTCGCATCGCAACCCGGACGTCGAAGACTTCCGGCCCCCGGTCGAGGGCGTTTTGCAAGGCACGAGCCACACGTCCGGTCACGTCGTATAGTGGAGACCCCCCAATGGCCTCGTAGCGCGCCTTGAGATCGGCCACTTCGGCGTCGGTAGCGGTCGCACCTCGGTAGTGGCCCAGAATGTCATCCAGATAAGTACGGACACTTTCTTCCGTATTGGTCGGGGCGCTCCCATAGGCCATGAGCAGCACCGGAGTACCGTTCGCCCGTGTGGGCTTAGCCGCAATCGGAGTCCGCTTCTTGGTTCCCATCGCTGCTCAACCGTTCTCCTGCATCTCAGCAAACCCAACGACCGTGCCGCAGGGGGCACGCACGAAGATCTCACGGGCGCCATAGAACGTCATCCTCTCTTCCTGAACGACGTCTACACCCTCGAGCTTCGGTAAGAGATCGTCAAACCCCTTTATCCTGAGATAGACAGCCGTCGTCGTGCGCAGCGGGCGCTCGACAAGCCCCGGAATATCCGCCTCGGCACTCGCAAAAGACTGGTACATCACCGACACATCGTCCTTTTGCAACATGATGAAGCCGATCTTGTCCTGGTGGGGCGCCTCGCCGGCATTCTCGAACCCTATAGCCGTCCAGAACGACACACACGGTTCGATCTCATCGACAAAAATGATGGGGGAAAGAGTTTCGATTTCCATTGAGGGCGTCGCTTGCGGAGGAGTAGAGAACGCTACAACGCCCATCACGACAGTCAAGAGAACCGCAGTTCGCATCTTCACTCCAAGTTGGATAGGTCAGCTTTTGGTTGACGGTTGCCTGTTGGCTGTCGCCCGTCGCCCGGCGTCTTTCGTCCGCCCCCCATTCCCAAATAAATCCCGCCCAACGCCAACGCCACCCCCACATACCCGACCGCGCTCGTCTCCCTTCCGAAGAATACGACGTCCCAGACGAAGGCCAGACTCGGCTGGAGCAGCAGCAACAGACCAGCTCGAGAGGTCTCGACGTGGGCGATTGCGCCGGAGATCAGCAACCACCCCACAACTTGCGGAAGCAACCCAAGACTAATCAGTGCGAGCCACGTCTGCGTATCCGGTATCGTGAATGACTCGCCCTCTATGACACCCGAGACGCCGAGGACCACCGCAGCCGTCACCGTGAACATCGCTACCGTTGCCGCCGGCGGTTCGCCGCTGAACACGACCCGCGTTCGCCGGAGCACAATGAGATACGCGGCGTACAGGGTCGCGGTCGCCAGGCCGAAAAAAATCCCGAGCCGGTAGTCCGCGGACGCGAGTTGCTCCTCGAAACCAAAGACGAACACGAGCCCGACCACGGCCACGGGAATCGCGAACGCCAATCGCCGCGTTACGCGCTCCCCGAGAAACAGGACCCCAAACGCTGCGAAGAAGAACACCTGGAAGTTACCCAAGATGGTGGCGAGTCCAGGTCCGACGTACGCGATGGACCGGTGCCACACGGCCAGGTCCATGGCCACCAGCCCCCCGGTTATCCCACCCGCAATCACGTGCCGCGGACGGGGCAAATGCCTGGCACCTTGGGCCCACGCGATGACCACGAGCACCCCACCGCCGATGCTCATGCGATAGAACGCCGAGATCGTCGGTCCAACATTAGCAAGGACAACCAACACGGGTGAGAGGCTGATGAGAACGGCGCCGATGGCGAGTTGGAGAGGAGCGCGAGATCCGGTCATGGCGCATGAAGATAGCGACATCGAATTCGGTAGCGACCCTCGCTCCCATCGGGTAGCTTGCCCTAATAACCAGCGACAAAGGACCGACGATGTTCCGCCGCCTGCTTCCTCTTGGTATCGCCGTGTTCGCCATGGCCTGCGAGCCTGCCGAGCCCGCGCCCGACCCGTTTGAAGAGCTCGTTTCCAAATATGTGACCGTTCCACTCACCACCGACATGAGCGTCCTCACCGACAACGAACGCGAGATGCTGCCGCTCCTGATCGAGGCTGCGCAGTACATAGACGAGTTGTTCTGGGATCAGGCCTACGGCGCCCGAGACTCGCTGTTGGAAAGCATCGAGAACCCCGCCGCCAGGCGGTTCGTCGAGATCAACTACGGCCCGTGGGATCGTATCAACGACAACGAGCCCTTCATAGAGGGCGTGGGCACCAAACCTCGCGGCGCAAATTTCTACCCGTCGGATGCCACGAAGGACCTCATCACCGAGTCGATGACCGGCCAGTACTCACTCGTACGTCGGGCCGCTGACGGGTCACTGGTGGCCATTCCATATCATGAGATCTACTCCGATCAGTTGGAGAGAGCGTCCTCCAAGCTTTTCGAGGCTGCCGCGCTCGCCGAAGACCCAGGACTCAAGCGGTACTTAGAGATGCGGGCCGAGGCGCTCGTGACGGATGACTTCCAACCCAGCGATATGGCTTGGATGGAGATGAAGACCAATCGCCTCGAGATCATTATCGGCCCGATCGAAAACTACGAAGACCAGTTGTTCGCTCGGAAGACCGCGTACGAGGGGGTCGTGCTGGTCAAAGATCTCGAATGGAGTGACCGGCTCTCGAGGTTTGCCGCGTTCCTCCCGGAATTGCAGCGTGGCCTACCCGCACCCGATCGGTACAAACAAGAAATGCCGGGTACCAACGCCGATCTGAACGCGTACGATGCTGTGTACTATGGTGGCGACGGTAATGCGGGCTCCAAATCCATCGCCATCAACCTTCCCAACGACGAAGTGGTCCAACTCGAGAAGGGCACACGGCGACTGCAGCTCAAGAATGTGATGCGCGCCAAGTTCGACCAGATTCTCATGCCGATCGTAGACGTGCTCATCGCGGAAGACCAGCGCCAATATGTCACCTTCGATGCGTTCTTCGAGAATACGATGTTCCACGAAGTGGCCCACGGCCTAGGGATCAAGAACACGGTGAACGGACGCGGGACCGTTCGACAGGCACTCCAGGAGCATTCAACGGCCATGGAAGAGGGGAAGGCCGACATTCTGGGCCTCTACATGGTCACCGCGTTGCGGGAACGTGGCGCATTGACCGAGGGTCGCCTCGAAGACAACTACGTCACGTTCATGGCCAGCATCTTCCGCTCGGTGCGGTTCGGCGCGACCAGCGCGCATGGGCGGGCCAACATGGTCCGGTTCAACTTCTTCCAGGAACAGGGAGCGTTTACCCGCGACTCGGCGACGGGAACCTATCGGATCGACTTCGACAGAATGGCTGACGCCGTTGCGGCACTGTCCGAATTGCTCCTAACCCTCCAGGGCGACGGAGACTATGCCGGGGTCTCCGAACTGATGGAGTCTAAGGCTCTAGTTCCGAGCGGCCTCCAGGCGGACCTCGACCGGCTCGGAGAATTGAAGATCCCGGTCGACATCGTGTTTGAGCAGGGAGTGGAGGTGCTTAACAGGTAACAGGGGGGACAGGGGGGACAGGAGGGACAGGGGGGGACAAGAGTTCCTCAGTCCCCTCTTTCCTTCCTGCCCGTCGCCGTCCCAGCTTGATCGCCGAGCGACCACGTCGCCGTCATCGTTCCGTCGTCCAGCACTTCCATGACCACGACCAAGTCGCCGGATTGACCGGCGGCGTTGACCGTCACCGTCTTGTCGACGACGTGCACTGACGTTATGGGCATAGAAGGCTCGCCCCAATCGGGCGTCACGACCCCTCGCAGCTCACCGCTAGCGGATCGCTCGATGGTTACCGAACCAGTGACGTCGTATCCATCGATGGTCGTCGCAAACGTGTAGTGCCCGACCGCATCGTAGGGAGCCGGTGCCCTTGGGCCACCAGAGCACGCCAGACTCCCCGCGGCTAGCACCGCAAAAACCGCCCGCAATCAGTTCCCCACCGAGGTTCTAACCTCGGCCTTGGCGCGCCGAACTTCGATCCTGGCGTTCTCGATCTCGATTTCAGCTTCGCGGAGGGCCTCACGAATATCGGTACGAATCTCGTCACGCAGGCGGTGGATGCTGTTTCGGATTTCGTCTGAACACTCGGCGCCGAGGTCCGCCCCTGCACTCGAGCAGGGGACGTCCGACGGGTCGAGATACAGAGTTACTTGAAAATCGGCGTCTGAGATGGCGACGGTGCCGAATGGGACAAGGCCTTCGGTGTCATCGATACACTCGAGCGCATGCTTGAAGCCCCATGGCCCGGAGTGATCGAACGCATCCGGATCGAACTGGAAGCTGCAGGAGGCGAGTTCGCCAATCCCCCGGTCACCCACCTCGATCACGAGGTCCACGGCATCCACTTCGCCCGCCTTTTGCCGTTGGATCACCACGGAGCGTAGCATCCCGACTTTGTCCCCGTCCACGTAGGCCGGGACGAACGAGAGGTTCATAGTGACGGCGTCCGGGCTATGCTCGAACGCGTCGACCCACTCTTCAATTTGGGCCTTGAGGTCGGAGGCGCTCTGGACCCCCCGTATGAGACTCAAGCCCACGATGACGACCAGTGGGGCCCCTAGCGCGATGAATATCCTTCGGGTGGCTGACATGTCTGTTTGTCCTCGGGTTATGTCGTGATCTAGCAACCTGTACGGTCCACACACATCCAGGGTTTCAAGGTGCTGACGGCACTGGCGGCACACCACTACCATCCCCTGGCCCAACGGTCAGTTACGCCACATCTTATGCAGATCCCCCATCCGGAGGCACCTCCGTGGAACGACGCCATTTTCTGCGCACTGGAGTCGCGGCCAGCCTACTGGGCGCCGGGTTGCCGGCCTCACTCGACGCGGTCACCCACCCGCGGCGTGGGCGCGGCACGCCGGCCGATCCGATCAAGCTCAGCTCCAACGAGAACCCATTGGGCCTTTCCCCCTGGGCGGAAAAGGCGATCATCGAGGGGCTCGTGGATGCGAACCGCTATCCGGGCGCCACTCGCGACAAGGTGGTCGCGGCGCTGGCAAGGCATCACCATGTCCACGAGAGCAACATAGTGCCTGGCGCTGGGTCCACGGAGATTCTGCGCCTTGCCGTTCACGGCGTCGGCCTTCCCAATGGCCGGCTGATTGCCGCCGAGCCGACGTTCGAGGATGCCCCCGGGTATAGCGAACCGGTCGGGATTCCCGTCGACAAGATCCCGCTCCGAGCCGATGCCTCCCACGATATTCCACGAATGCGAGAGGCCGCGGGTCGCTCGGACGGACGTGTGGTCGTCTTCCTTTGCAATCCCAACAATCCGACGGGCACCCTCACATCGTGCGCCGAGATCGATGAATGGATTACTGAGGCGCCGGACAACCTGTTCTTCATTCTCGACGAGGCGTACTTCGACTTTGTCGAAGATTCCTCGTACTGGACGGGCATCAAGTGGATCGCCGACAATCCCAACGTCTTGGTCTCCCGAACCTTCTCCAAGGTCTACGGCATGGCAGGGATCAGATTGGGGTACGGCATGGCGCATCCGGAAACCGTGAAGCGCCTGACCGGCGTCGCCACGCGCAACAACGTGAATCACCTTGCCGGCGTGGCCGCCCTGGCAAGTCTCAACGACAGATCGTATTACGCCAAAAGTGTTGCAACGAACAAACGTGCCCGCGATATCCTCCTTGGCGCACTCGACCAACTCGACATCGAATACCTGCCGTCACAGACAAACTTCGTGATGCACCGAATTCGTGGCTCGCTAGCCGAATACAACGACCGTATGCTCGAGCATGGATTCCGCGTTGGGCGCCAGTTCCCGCCCATGACCGATTTTTCGCGCATTTCGATCGGCATGCCCCATGACATGGAGCGCTTTGCCGATACCCTTAAGACCTTCCGCACCAAAGGTTGGATCTAATGTCACACGTCTTGCACATTCGCTGGTTACGACCGTTAGTGTTCGCCACGGCCGGCACGGTGGTGGCAACCGCATCACTCCACGCGCAGATTGGGGCCGAAGACCCGTCGGTCGACAGCACCACCGCCGCCAATGCGCCACTCCACTCGGCGCTAGACCCTCTCGAACTCACACTCATCGCCGATTTCAAGCAGATCCGGAAGGATCGGGACCAAGACAGCGACCTTCGCGACGCGTTATTGGTTTTGCCGAACGGCGACACGACGGCGCTCCAAATCCAAACGCGCGGCAACTTCAGGCTCAACAAGCGCAACTGCGACTTCCCGCCCATTCGGCTCGACTTCAAACGGGGGGATATGGACGGGACCGTGTTCGAATCGCAGAACCGCCTCAAGCTCGTTGCGCCGTGCAAAGACGATAAGGACGAGTACGATCAGTACGTGTTGCAGGAATACCTCGTGTACCGGCTCCACAACACCGTTGCGGATCTGAGTTTCCGAGCCCGTCTTGCCCACATGACGTTCGTCGACACGAGCGGCGACAAGGAGCCCTTTACCAAATGGACATTCATCATTGAGAATGACGATTTCCTGGCGGCTCGAACCAATTGGAAAATTCTCAATCTGCCGCAGGTACCGCCGGAATACATCGACCCTGACCAGGGGATGCTCACCGAAGTTTTCCAATACATGGTTGGCAACACGGACTGGGACTCCTTCCTGGCCAGCCCGAACGACCCCTCCGATTGCTGCCATAACCAGAAGAACATTGGCAGCATGGCCGGGCCGGTTTTTTCGATTCCCTATGATTTCGATTTCACCGGTATCGTCGATGCGCAGTATGCCAAACCCCCCAAGGAGGCCGGGGTGCGCAACGTCCGCGACCGTATCAACCGGGGCTGGTGTCGTGACACGGCGGAGCTGCAACCGACGTTCGATCTCTTCAACAGTAGGAAGGCCGAGATCTACGCCGTCTATGACGAAGTGCCGGCGCTCGACCCTGAGGTCAAACAAGAGACGATCGAATACCTCGACGAGTTCTTTGCGGTCATCAACGACCCCAAAGAGATCCGGGACGAGTTCGAGAAGAGGTGCCGCGATCCGCAGACCGGCAGACAAAAGACCGATCGTTGAAGAAGAAGCGACAGGGCCCCGCCTGGGGAGTCGTGACCTACTACGTCGTGATGGCGCTGGCGCTGTGGGCGTTGTTTCGGTGGGTCCCCGGCTGGGCGGAGATCTTTGCCGGAGGTCGACTCCAGGCGCTGAGTTCCGTCAATCTGGCCGATGCATTCAGCAACCCCGACGTCGCGATCGTGACGGATTGGCCGTCAGCCACGATGGCGATGGTCGGGGCCCTTATCGTGGTTATTCCTGTGGCATGGGTCTACATGATCACCAAACAGGGACTCGGCTTCGACCCGTCCGTCGTACAGACGATGATAATTCTCCCCGTGGCCGTTTCGGGAATCGTGTTGATCGTCCAGAGCAGCATCCCGCTCGCCTTCTCCCTGGCCGGAATCGTTGCTGCGGTTCGGTTTCGAAACACACTCAAGGACACGAAGGATGCGGTGTACGTGTTTCTTGCCATCGGAGTCGGCTTGGCAGCCGGTGTCCAAGCGTTTGCGGTCGCGCTGGTCATGTCCATCGTGTTCAACCTCGTCGTTCTCGCCCTGTGGCACTTCAATATCGGTAACATCTACCAACGCACCGTCGACGCTGTCCCGGATGACAAATCGCTCTCCGCCGACAGCATCGAGAAACCGTTCCAGGGTACGATTCGCATTCACAGTTCCAACATCGAGGCTGCGGCACCACTCGTGGAGGCGACGTTCGCCAACGACGTCAAGCGGTGGCAGCACGCGGGAACGGTGCAAACCGAAGGCGAAGCGGGAGTTTTGGACTATTTCGTTCGGTTCAAGAAGAAAAAGCCGCCGGCCGATATTCTCACGACTTTGCAACAACGTGGCATCGACCTCGATCTCGAAGCAGAGTTCACGTCGTTAGGTGACTAGATTCCTTCCCCATGACCGCCATCGCTGAACTCCGACTCGACGTCGCCGACGCCGAGAAGTTGCAGATACTCACCGACGCACCGCTGCCGCTCGGGCTGAAAGCGTCCGACCTCAAGCGGGACATGTTCCGCGACGTGTACTACGACACGACAGACGCCGAACTGCATCAACGGGGAGTGGCGGTCCGCGTGCGGCACACAATGGACGACCGGCGGCATCTCACGGTTCGCGTGGGGGCAACCCTGGTGGGTGGCGCCTTCCGCGGCGGTGACGAATTCACGGCCGACGTGACCGACGAAGATCCTGACAACGTTCTCGCGGGCATGTCGGATCCGGCCCGCCGCCTCAAGGCCATCATCGATGCCAACCGGCTGAACGAACGCCTCGAAGTGTCCATCGACCGGCAGTACCGAGAGGCACGCAAGGGTTTCCTCCCGATGGCGCAGTTCTCGATTGGATTCGACGCATTGACCGTGCGCCAGGGAGACATGTCAACGACGTATCACCAGATTGTCGTCAGTCAGATCCGCCGTAGCAGCGTCCCGGCCGAAGAGGTTGCTCATGCGATCTCGGAAGAGCACAACCTGCGCATCGTCATGAGCGATCCCATCGAGCGAGCCCTGTCGAGCATTTCCGCGCTCGAGAGCGACGGCTTCGTCGAAACGGTGAAGAAGCACAGTGAGGTGGCCGTGATTGCCGTCGAGGGGTCCCGGATCGCGCTTTCACGCGGGATCGACGACCTGCGTCTTCCTATGGCCCCGGGAAGCGGAGAAGAGTCCTGCCGGGATGCCATGCGAGAGGCTTTCGGCACCGCCGAAGGGCAGGTAACGCGCATGGGAGTCGTCCCGGCCACTCAAACGCGCCCAGCGATCGAGGTCTGGTTGGCACGCCGTCTTCCTCGCGATGTCGGCAATCCGCATACGCTGCAGTGGTTTCAACCGGGAGAGATCGTAGCTCGCGCCGGATCACCGGTCCTGCGTCACCCAAAAACCCTCGCGGCCCTGACCATCGCGTCGCGGTCCGAGCTTCTTCCTGAGTGGTCGGCCACGACCCGTGAGGACTGGCGGGGCGATACGGTGCTCCCGACCGACGAGTTCGCGGTGTCGTCGCGAAAAACGCTCATGGAACTCACCATCCCCGTGCTCCCCGAGGAGGCGCTCGATGTCGATGCACGGGCCCCAGAGCAGTTCATCAATGCCGAACTCAGTTGGCTGGAATTCAACGGGCGCGTGCTTGGCCTTGCGGAAGATCCCAACGTACCACTCCTGGCCCGCTTACGGTTTCTGGCCATCTTTTCGACGAACCTCGACGAGTTTTTCCAAGTCAAGGTCGCGGGTCTCAAGCAAGCCGCGGCCGCAGGGGTCACCGACACGTCACCTGACGGTCTGACGCCCGCCGAACAACTCGATGCTATCGTCATCCGCGTCCGTGGCCAGGTTGAACGGCAGTATCGCTTGCTCGACAAACTGCAGGAAGGTGAACTCCCCGAGCACGGAATCCGGATTCGCCGCTGGCCCGAACTCAACGACGACGAGAAACGCCACCTCACGGAGTTCTTCGACGAACAGATGTTCCCCATGCTCACGCCGCGCGCGATCACGCGGGCCCCGGGACACCCGTTCCCCATGATCGAGGAACTCCAGTTGTCGATCGCCGTCATGGTTCACGACCCCAAGACCAACCGCACGCACTTCGCGCAACTGAAAGTTCCTGACGCACTCGACCGATTCATCCAACTGCCGGACACGCGGGAGTTCGTCCCCCTCGAAGAGGTGGTGCGGGCCAACGCGGGGAGCCTCTATCCGGGCCGCGAAGTGCTCGAGGTGCACCCGTTTCGTCTCGTTCGCGCGGGAGACATCGACGTCGACGAGCAGGCGGCGGCGAGTTTTGCCCAAGCCATCGAGGAGCAGATCCGCCGCCGTCCCATTGCCCCCGTCGTGCGGCTGGACGTCGAGGCATCGATGCCAGCCGAGATCCGCGAAGTGCTGCTCCGTGAGCTTCGCTTCGAGGAGGGTGGACAAGCTGCAGGGTTCACCGAGGGCGACGTGTTCGAGGTTCCCGGCATCGTGGACCTCAGTGCGCTCATGGAAATCGCCAGCCTGAAGATTCCGGAACTCGACTTCCCAGACCACGAACCAACCAACATTTTCGATCATGACCGATCGATCTTCGAACAGATCGACGAGAGGGACCGTCTCGTTCACTACCCGTACGATTCGTTCGAGACATCCTTCGAGCGTTTCATCGTCGAGGCCGCTGACGATCCGGACGTCGTAGCCATCAAGCTCACCCTGTATCGACCCGGTGGCCCGTCGGAACTCGGCAACGCCATCAAGCGTGCCGCGGAACACGGGAAGGACGTGTCGGTGTTTGTCGAACTCAAGGCACGCTTCGATGAACAACGGAACATCTTCTGGGCCAAACAGCTCGAGCGCGCCGGCATTCACGTTGTAACCGGACTCGTCGAATTCAAGACGCATGCTAAGATCGCGGTGGTCATTCGAAAGACCAACGGCAAACTCCGGCGATACGTTCAGATCTCGACTGGAAACTACAACACCAAAACGTCGAAGCTCTACACCGACCTTGGCCTGTTCACAAGCGATCCCGAAATCACCGCCGAAGTTCAAACACTCTTCAACGAACTCACGGGATCCACCAAACCTCCGCGGTACGATTTCCAACACATCCTCGTCTCGCCAACAACGCTACGGAAACGGTTTCGCAAGCTGATCAAGCGGGAGATCGAACACGCCGAAGCCGGGCGTCCCGCACGTATTCGCGCCAAAATGAATGCGCTGGGCGACCCAAAGACCATTGCCGCCTTGTATCGCGCATCGCAGGCAGGCGTCGACATCGACCTGATCATCCGTGGATTCTGCATTCTGCGGCCTGGCGTACCGAACCTGTCGGAACGCATCAGCGTCGTGTCGTTGCTCGGCCGGTTCCTCGAGCACGGTCGCATTTTCGCATTCGAAAACGGAGGAGACATCGAGTACTACATCGGCTCCGCCGACTGGCGACCGCGGAACCTCAAACGCCGCGTCGAGGTCGTGACGCCGGTGCGCGACGCTGAGGCCAAGGCCCACATCGAGTACATCCTCCAAACAGAGATGGACGACCCCACGGCGTGGATCATGAGCTCCGATGGGACGTACATGCAGGGGGTTGCCGCCACCGCACTAGGTGTCATATCCTGCCAAGACCAGTTCTTGACGCGTCACCACGAGACAAATCCGCAGCAATCACCGCCCGACCCGGTTCTGAATTCTTAGCTCTCAGTTCTCAGATTACAGCCGATTGTCACCTGGCGAGGACATTATCCGCTTCTCCCGCAATCTGTAACTTACTGTGGCTAAACGTTTTAACCGTTGGCACGCATCTGGCAATTCCTGACATGGGGGAACTAGCGGCCCCACCCCCACTCAGGCTAGACTAGTGGGACCGGAGGGAGGCATTCATGGTCACTTCACTACTGCTCGCCACTGTGACTCTCGCGTCGGCTAATGCAGCCACCGCGATGCCACTCCAACAGGAACCCACGGTCCGCGTCTGGACCAACAAGGGCGATGTCGTAAAGACAGGCGATCGCGTCCGCGTGTACGTGGAGACCGTCGACGACGGATACCTGTTGATCGTCCACGCGGAACCCGATGGCCGGATTCGTTTTCTATACCCGCTCGATCCGTTCCGCGACAATTTCGTCCGCGGCGGTCGCAAGGTGGAGATTCGCGGCCGTGGAGACCGCGAAGCGCTCCGTATCTTCCACGATGGTGGGTTCGGCACCATCTACGCCGCCTACTTCCGTGATCCCTTCGAGTTTCGAGAATTCATTTTCGGTGACCATTGGGATTACCGCGCGCTCGAGAAGTATCGCCTCGACGACGAACGAGACCCTGAGACCGAACTCACGGCGGTCACCCAACATGTGGCCGGACAGGCGTTCTTCGAATATGACCTCGTGCACTACGGTGTCGGCACCGCAGTCGCTTCCGGGGGAGGCGGCGGCACCAACGTGTCGGTTGGGGTGGGATATGGATACGGGGGCTGGGGCTTCGGTGTAGGATACGGATACGGTGGGTGGGGCTTTGGCATCTCGGTCGGCTGGGGATACCCCTATCACCACAGATACAGTCACCTGTACAACTGCGACCCGTACTGGTACAACGCATGGACATGTGGATCGTGGTACCGCGCCGCCTGGTACGGGCCCTACCCGTATTGGGGTTCCTACTACTACCGCCCGTACTACTACGGTCCGTCGCACTATTATGCCACACCGTATGCCTCGGCATACGGCGGCTACGGATACGGGCAGGGACAGAGCGGCCTCTACGCCAGCAAGTATACCTTCAAACCTAACCAAGGTCGGACCAGCGGAGTGGGGCTTCGGAACCGCAACGTGACCAATCGAGTTGCGACCACCGACAGGCGTTCGCTCTCATCACAAACGGCAGACGGGCGCCGCGTATCGCCCGTTGCCACGACCACTCGGCGCCAGGTGTCGCAAACCTCTAATACAAACTCTCGGCAAGCCCGACCATCGGGCTGGGGCATCAGTGACGGCCGCCGAACGGTGACACCCGTGCGCGCCACTCGGACAAGCGTGGAACCGGATCGGAGGACCGTTCGAACCACTACCGAGTTGGATCGACGGGTGAATACTCAAACCAACACGACCCGGCGGACGACCACAACGTCGAACGGCGGGGAACGGGCCGTAACCACTCCGCGGCGTGCGACCACGTCCGACCGGGCGTCATCCACCCGGCAGAGTGTGGACCGGTCGACCGTCCGGCGAGCCACGACCCCCGGCCGTACGGAATCGACAGTGAGACGCGAATCGCAGCGTCCTACACGAACCACGGTCCAGACCCAGCGCCGTCCGAACCGGGCGACCTCGAGGCCGCAGACCGGGTCGGGATCGACGTCGAGAGCGCGGCCGTCAAGAGGTGTCCGGACGCAGACAACCCGTTCGGTTCAACCGAGCCGGTCGGTATCGCGTCAGCCCACCGGCGGCATCTCGCGAGGGCGGGCGCCCACACGGTCGGCCAGACCGACCGTGAGGTCGGCTCCCCGTTCGAGCCCGAGCCGCCGTTCCGCTCCAACCCGGAGGCCGCGCCCCAACGATTGAGCAGGCTTGCAGCACCTCGAGCCCAAACGGGGGAGCGTCGCGCTCCCCCGTTTTTTCGTAAGAGCCCGGGAGCCGCGCTCAGCAAAACTACAGGGGTCCCCGACTCGGCACTAGCCAGCTAGATTACGCGCCTCACCCTTGGCAATCGGATCACTGGAGACGTGAATGCCGCCAATCAGTGTGCAACACCTGACAATGAAACTCGAAGAACTCAAAGCCGAGATGGACGCAGGCAACTTGCGTCACGGCGAATACGACCAGCGCCTGGCGCGGCTGATCGGGGAACTGCGTGACCGCAAGGTCCAAGAGAACCGTGAGGACATGGTCAAAACCTTGGATGACCTGCTCTCAAAAGGTACCATCACACCGGCGGTGAAAACGCACATGATTGCGCGGTTGGGTTTGGACTAGAGAAGGTTGGGGCCCGGCACCGAGAGCAACCCGGTGACGGAGCCCCTTTAGTCCTCTTTCCGTCTGAGGACGTACATGACGAGACTGTCGTTAGGGCCGGCGTACCCAACATCCTGGAAGATCGCCGCGATCAACTCCGAATCCTCTGTGTACAGCAGTGCGTGCCCCCCCCACTCGCGCGCCGTGGCTGTGGCCGCTTCCACCTTCACGGCAACATCAGCTTCGTAGCGGTCTCCAGATCGGACCGCCTTGTGGAATCGCGCGATAACATCGTATTGGTCGAACACGCGTTGGAGTTCCGGGCGCTCCATATGGCGGGCATCGATCAATTCGATTTCTGCTTCGGGTGGCCTGGGTGGGTACTTGTATTGGGTAAGTGGAATAACTTGGCTGCACCCGGCAAGAACGACTAACAGCAAAGGGACTAGGAATCTTCGCGCCACTGCGAAACGCTCCTGTAAATGTCGTAGGCAATCTGTCACGATCCGTGGTGATCCTCTAGGGGCATCGCGATGGGCGGCTCGCCCCACCCACGTCAGAACCCCACCCTCAGCCCAACTCCCCCCGGTATCGGCCCGAACGCCACCCGCTCGAGCGGGATCTGAACCCAACGTTCCGAACTGAGCGTGCTGGCTAGGAACACCCCCAGGATCATACCCCCGAGTGCGCCGATGAGCCCATAAGGGAGCTCACCCGAACAGTCAGGATCGCCCACGTCAGCCACACATTTGGCTGGCCGCGTGGTGAGTACCGGAACGAGAACGGCTCCCAGTACCGCGGTCCCGATTGGGACACCGAACATGATGCGTGGATCTCTCCCAATGCTTTTCTCGAGGCGTCGGATCTCCGAAAACGGGATCTGATAGGTGCTGTCGCTCCGGATAGTGATGTACCCGGGCCCCAACAACACGAGCCAGCCCTCGAGCGAAGGGAACAGCCAGTCTGGAGATGACACCCACACTTTGTCCCCAGCTCGCAGGGTGGGCGCCGTCGGGATGGGGTCCTGGGCTAACGCCGCCCCCGGGAACCCTACCAACGTGGCGACAATCCAGGACTTTCGCGTGGTATCCCTCCAACGATCTCCTTCCTTAATGAGCCCCAAATGCCGGTCGGTCAAGAGCATGGCCCGGTCGCATTACAATTGACGGCACGCCAGCGTGACTTTTCGTGTAATGTTCTCAGTGCCTTTCGTACCGTTCGGAGAACAACTGATGCGCAAGCTACTGATTGCGGGGACCATAGCCTTGGTCACGGGATGTGCCTCCGGCATCAGAATCGAAACCAACACCGCGCCGGGAGTCGACTTCACCGCCTACGAGACCTACCGGTGGGGAGAACGAACCGACTACGGCACCTCAGGTGGGGTGTATAACCTCGCACTCGAAGGGCGTGTGCAGCGATCCGTCAATTCGGCCATGTCCGAACGTGGGTACCGCCGAG
This sequence comes from Gemmatimonadota bacterium, assembly GCA_039656555.1. Taxonomy (GTDB): domain Bacteria; phylum Gemmatimonadota; class Gemmatimonadetes; order Gemmatimonadales; family GWC2-71-9; genus CAMYLY01. The sequence continues at coordinate 33,607 of JBDHLU010000014.1, forward strand.
TCCTGACGGATGACGCAGACCTCATCGTGGCCTGGCATGGCGCACTCAAGAATGTCCTTACCGACGAAGAGATGCGACGTTCGTACCTGTATGCTCAAGATTGGTACGAATCGACAGAGAAGAGTATCGAGCGCGCGACGGACATCGAAGTTGGGACACTCGTGATCGACATTGTGGACGCGGGCACGAAGAAGGTAGTGTGGACCAGCCAGGCCCAGGCCGAACTCCAACGAGATCGCAGTGTCGAAGAGTCGGAGAAGATCCTCCAAGACGCGGTCGAGAAAATGTTCGAGGGCCTTCCTCGCCGAGACTAGCGACGGTTCGGCCACGCTCACCTTTCCTCTATCTAGATACGGAACTACGATCTCGTCAATGAAACGCTGTCCTAGCTGTGAACGAGAATGGCCTGACGACTTCCGTCTATGCCCGACCGACGGCGCCCCACTGCAACCCGCCGGGCCGGCAACCGATCTCACCGATACTGTCCTGGGTGACCGCTACCACATCCAGTCGCGGATCGGTAAAGGGGGAATGGGAACCGTGTGGGCAGCCGAGCATCTTCGCACCGGCCAGATTGTTGCCGTGAAGGTGATGGCACCAGCATTGACCATGGATCCCACCTCGGTTGCTCGGTTCCATCGGGAGGCGCGGAATGCCGCCCGGATCCGGCACCCCAACGTCTGCATCGTGCACGATTTCGGCGAAACCGACGACCACCTGACCTACCTGGTATTGGAGTACCTCAAGGGTGAATCGTTGGCCGACGTACTCGACCGGGAAGGGACGCTCGCTCCCGCTCGTACGGCCTCGATCATCGACCAGTGTTGTGAAGCGTTGCATGCGGCACATGTGCTCGGCATTGTGCATCGGGATGTGAAGCCAGACAACGTCATGCTCACGAAGGCACGCGATGGGTCTGACGTGGTGAAGATCGTGGACTTCGGACTCGCCAAAGAAACACTGTTGGAGAACGAACCTGCCGTGACCGAACCCGGACTCATTGTCGGCACGCCGGACTACATGAGCCCGGAACAGATCACCGCCGACGAGTTGGACAACCGAAGCGACATGTACTCGCTCGCACTCATGCTGTTTCGAATACTAGCGGGCTCTCTCCCGTTTGAAGGCAAGACACCCGAGCGCATCCTCATCGACCGCATGACGGAACGGCCAGCGTCACTCATTGAGGTACAACCACATCTGGACGTTCCGCCAGGCGTGCAAGCTGCGCTCGACCGCGCCCTGCAAGTAAAGCGAGACGATCGTTTTGCATCGATACTAGACTTTGGGACGGCGGTGCGTGAGGCTATCGCACCGTTGCCGGTCTACAGTGCGGGATCATCCGACCCCGCTCGAGAACAGACCCTCTCCGGACCGATGGACCGCGACCAGATCGTCACGGTCGCACGAGCCGCCGCGGGCCGCCAGACATGGGCGGAAGCCTTCGCAGCGTTCACACGCGCTGATGCAGACGGCGGACTCGGCGCAGAAGATCTCGAATTGCTTGGCGATGCCGCTTGGTGGAGCGGAGACATCGACGCCGCGATCGCCGCTCGGGAACGGGCCGTAACGTCGTACATCGAGCAAGATGAGCCCATCAAGGCCGCCGCGATGGCGATCCAAAACGGTGAGTCGTTTCACCTCAAGAAGGCCAAGGCCGTCGCGAACGCGTGGGTAAAGCGTGCCGATCGTCTGCTGGAAAACGATCACGACTGCGCAACGTACGGTTTTCTCCAACGATTGAAGGGCTGGCTCGCCTTCGACGCCGGTGATACGGATGCGGCTATCGCCTACGCTAAAGAGGTAGGTGAACTTGGAGCTCGACTCGGCGACCCCAATCTCACGGCACTATCACTACAGGATGAAGGACGCGCATTGGTGCAGCGTGGTGAAATCAGGCAGGGCATGGCCATGATCGATGAAGCGATGGCGTTGGCGGTCGCGGGCGAGCTGACCCCTCACATCACCGGTAAGGCCTATTGCAACATGCTCGCCGCGTGCGACAAAGTAGCGGACTACGAACGGGCCACCGAATGGAGTGACGCGGCCACGCGATGGTGCGAGCAGAACGCCGATTCGGCTTTCCCCGGTATCTGCCGCGTCTTTCGCGCCAAGATCATGCGCCTCCGTGGGGCATGGAGAGCCGCCAGCGACGCCGCCACACAGGTGTCGACCGATTTGGAGGGGATGGTCGGATCGACAGCCGAAGCCTGGTATGAGATAGGCGAAATTCGAACGCGGCTGGGCGACGTGACCGGTGCTGATGAGGCATTCAGCCAAGCACACGCGCTCGGCCGTGCACCTCTACCCGGCATCGCGGACCTCAGATTGGCCGAGGGCAAACTCGATCATGCCGCCGCGCTCATCGATACGGCACTCGCGGAAGCGGGAACAGATCCGATGCGGCGCGTCCGCCTTCTTCCCACCAAGGCCGAGGTATGCCTGGGCACTGGAAATATCGACGAGGCCTCCGAGGTGGTTGAGGAATTTGCGCAAATCGCCTCCGACTTCGACTCACCACTACTCAATGCCGTGGTGCTCGAGCTACGCGGATCGATCGACGTCGCGCGCGGAGACTCGTCCTCCGCAGTCACGACCCTTCGCGATGCCGTTCGTGCCTGGGCCGACCTCGGCTTTCCATTCGAGACCGCGCGCGCGCGATTGAAGTTGGTCGAGGCGCTGCGGGCTGACGGCGATCAAGCATCGGCCGATCTCGAAATCGGAGCAGCTCTGGTCACCCTCGAGCAACTGGGAGCGGAGTTGTGGGTCGATCGCGCCAAGGCCTTGGCGCCCACGCACGAGAACCGCTAGCCAATTCAAGGACCGGGTGCGTGCATCGCCGGTACGCTCTACACACACCCCGGAATATCGGTCGGCTGGGAAAACGACTCTTGGGCAAATGCGGCATAGCTGAACACCCCAAGAGCGATCAGGCCCCAGATCAAGCCGGCCACAACACCCAGATCGACAATCCCGCGCCACGGTTGGGACAAACGCCTCACCAGCAACACCATCACGATGATGCCCGTTGTCACCAGAATCGACGTTACCTGTCGCCTCGGGGTCGCATGGAAGAACCCCATGCAAAATAGCGGTGCAAAGAGTACGTGAGGGACACGGGGATGCCGAGCTAGATATCGCGCACGGGCAGCCACGCGGGGCGAGAAGCCCCGCTGAAACCCTTGGTACCCTTCGCCCACGGTCATGAAGAGAAAGAACAGTGCGAGAAACAGCCAGTGGCGCCAGTCAAAAGGATAGGAGAACGCGTCGATGGCTACGTGGCCCAATCGGTAGACCGCACTGCCAATCAACAGGGCGACGCCGCCAATGCCCCACACCGCCCCCACCGCTCCGACGAACCGCATCTCGACTGTTTGTTCGTTCATGAATGGAATCCGCTAGATACGTTTCAACGTAACCTATCTTCGAGACCCTGCCTGGTCAGTTGGGTGCTGGCTCAAATGCGACGGTATCGACGAAATGCACGCCATTGGCGAGCGTCTTGTGGACCGGACACCGCGGGGCCACCTGGGTAAGCCGCGCGCGTTGCGGTTCGTCGAACGATCCACGGATCGTCACGTGAGACTGGATGCATTCGATCCATCCATCGACTCGTTCGTCGCAGCCCTCACAATCGTCGGCATGAACGCGGTCGAACTCCAACGTCACACCCACCTCGGCAAGCGTGATTCCCTTGTGGTTGGCATAGAGGCTGAGAGTGATGGCGATACAGGCCGCGAGACCCCCTAGCAGAATCTCATACGGCGTCGGTCCAACATCTGTCCCGCCTGCCGTAGGAGGTTCATCACCACGCCAAGAGAAAGAACGAGCCTGGATGTCGACCACTGTACCTTCGCGAAGCAACGCGGTAACGGACGCCATTTCTTCTCCCTGTGTCTATGAGTACGCCATGGTGATAGCGTGAAGGCGGAACTAGTTGATCCGACCCAGTCGCTCGAGTTTCCACAACGCGAAAAGGAGTGCGGCCGTAAGACCGCGCGAAGGATTCGTGGACAACCTGGCATCGAATGTAGAGTTACCCCACCTGCAGGAGGGGCGCAACGACAGCGGGTATGAGGGGTTCAATGGATCAACCCGGGGTCCGGTCAGCCGACGTAAGTGCCCCCTGGGACTTGGGGACTTACAAATTCGAACAGACAAGAACAAGTTGGTGCGAACCAATCATCGGATTGAGCGCGATAACATGACAATGCCGAACATACGACTGGAAGTAATGCAGACCGTCGAACAATCGATGGATGGATTACTTGATAAGTACCTAAAGCCGATCGACGACAATTGGCAACCGTCAGATTTGCTACCCGACTCACGAGAGCCAGGTTTTTTTGAAGAGATAGAAGAGCTACAAGCCTTAGCCAAAGAGATGAATTACGATTTATTCGCGGTGCTGATCGGTGATACCATTACCGAAGAGGCACTGCCTACCTACGAAGCATGGCTGATGGACATAGAAGGCGTTGAGGCGGAAAACAAAAACGGTTGGTCAAAATGGGTCAGGGCCTGGACAGCAGAGGAAAACCGCCATGGTGATTTGCTCAATAGATATCTCTATTTGTCTGGACGAGTAAATATGAGAGAAATAGAAATCTCGACTCAATACCTGCTCAGTGACGGATTCGATATTCAAACAGGACGAGATCCATATCGGAGTTTCGTGTATACCAGCTTCCAGGAATTGGCCACCAACGTCTCGCACCGAAGAGTGGCAACATTATCCAAGCAATCTGGCAATGACCGATTGGCGAAAATATGTGGTGTCATAGCTGCCGATGAGGCCCGGCATGCCAATGCCTACCTGGATTTCGTCAAACGCATATTCGAGATAGATGCGAGCGAAATGATGTTGGCTCTAGAGGATATGATGAGAAAGAGAATAGTGATGCCTGCACATTTGTTGAGAGAATCTGGAGGGGGAATTGGAGAGCTGTTTACTCATTTTTCTGACGCTGCTCAACGTATCATGGTCTATACGACTCAAGATTATGTGGATATTCTGAAGTCGCTACTAGAGGAATGGGATATTGAAAACATGACCGGTATTGACGATTCCGCAGAAAAAGCCCGCGAGTATCTCATGGCTTTGCCCAAGAGATTACAGCGTGTTTCTGAGAGAGTGAGAATCCCCACGAAGCAATTCGAGTTCAAATGGATTGCTGCCTAGAACAAGCGTGAACACACCGTTGACCATTGCTTCGGCGGTGGTCTTGACTGCCGCTCTGGTCAGCGGGTGCGCACGAGGAAACAACAACGCCGGCGACCGCGGGTCCACGATTACCGTGCTTTACGAAGGCGACGACTTCCTTCTCGGGCCCGCGGGAGATGACAGCCCAAAGTTCCTTGTGTTCCTTCCGCTGGTGCGAGGCTATGGAGCCGAGGCCCAACCAAGCCTAGCCGAACGCTGGGAACATTCTCGCGACTACACCACCTGGACCTATCACCTGCGCCGTGATATCCGTTGGCACGACGGCGTGCCGGTAACTGCGCACGACATCGCATTCTCCATCCAACTCTTCGCCCATCCGGATGTCCTGTTTGCTCAGAACCAGATCGTCGGCGCCGAGGCCATGGCCCTGGACGACTCCACGCTACAGATCACGTGGCAGGATCCCACGGGTCCGGCAGAGGCACTGTCCGGATGGACGGTCTACTATCCAAAGCACCTATTGGAAGGACTCGATCCACAGGATTTCTACACCTGGGAATTCTGGACCCACCCAATTGGTAACGGACCCTATCGATACGTTCGGCACGTCCCGCAGACGATGATCCAGTTGGAGGCCAACCCCGATTACTACGCAGGACCGCCAGCGATCGAGCGTGTCGTGCTCAAGCTGAGCACGGCGAGCAGGGTCATCGAACTCACGAGTGGAAATGCAGATGTTGCGTACTATGTCCCTCCCGTTGACGTCCTCAAGCTCCGCGCCGACCCCGAGTTCCAAGTCTATCATCTGTTCGCGTTTAGTGAACCCCAGGCGATTCACTGGAACCAGCGACACCCTTTGCTTGCCGACTCGCGCGTTCGTCAGGCCCTCTCCCATGCAATCGATCGGCGCGAACTTTCTCGGGTGAACAGTCTGCCGGACGAGATGCCTTTGGTCGGCGGTTTGTCACCGGAGGATCGGAGTGCTCGACTCTACCGAGAGGGCAAGCTCGACCCGGGCCCTTCGTACGATCCAACGGCAGCTAGACGACTACTCGATGAAGCGGGCTGGGTCGATCGCAACGGCGACGGTGTACGCGAGCGAAACGGAGTCGCGGCACGGTTCACGATGATCGTGCGGCAGGGCGGCCTCAGCGCGGTGGAGTCGGCGCTGTTCATCCAAGATCAGCTCCGAAGGGTGGGCATCCGGATGGAGATCCGGCCGGTGGAACGAAGCGTGTGGTTCAACATCTATCGCGCAGCCGATTTTGATGCCACGATCTGGGACGTCCCCAACGTGCCCCAGTGGCTCCTGGATCGAGACTTCTTCGGTGCAGGAACCAGGATCGGATATCGCAATCCCGAGATCGTGCAGCTACTGGAGACGCTTACCACCGAACTCGATCCTACCGTTCAGGACACCCTGTACGCTCAGATCAACGAAATGCTCCGCCGCGACATTCCCGTCACGTTTCTGTTTCCATATGTCGAGTCCATCGTGGCACACCGCAGGATCCAAGGAATGCGCACACCAGAAAGGGCCAACCTCCTGTCGTACATTGCGGACTTGTGGATCGAAGAGGACCGCCGCTAAGGGATGAATCGCAGAATGGACCCATCCCGGCATCGGCTCCATGTTACTCCGATGACTGAGATGACCTCCCGGCTCTCGGCTCGGGAGCAGGCGAGCCGTGTGCTGCGAGGGGAGGTGACGGTCGCGGAGTTGAGCCGTGAGCTGGAGGTGTCACCGTCGTTGGTGCGACGTTGGAAGCATCTGATGGAGGATGGTGGACAGACGGCGGTGGCGGCGGGTGGCGCGGTGGTGCTGGCGTACCAGCTCAAAGATGCGGAGCAGCGCATTCGGGAATTGGAGCGGGCGTTGTGGCGTGGGGATCGATGAGAGATGACCCGCTACATCACCGGTTCGTGGTCGTAAAGCCGCGCTATCAGAATTCTCCAGCGACCATCTTCCCGAACCAAGACGTATGCCCAGTCTTGCGTGAATTCCCGAACGGCACCAGTGGTGTCGGTCACGGCAACCACGTCTGTTCCCTTCACCGCAGCGGCATCCGGTCCCAATACCAGCACCTCCACCAATACAGGGTCCGAGAAGGTGCTGTAGGGTCCTTGATTAACTCGTAAGTTACTGTTTTTACGTTAATCAGGGTCCTGCAGGGCCTAATATGGTCCGATTGTAACCACCTCCCAATGTGTGTAACTTTGTGTGTAACTCCACATTTGCATTTACAGGATTCGCTCTGCCTGCGGTCGCGTCACGCCAGAAGCGGTCATCGCTTTCTAGGTGTTACCCCTCATTGACACGATTCTACCGTCGGCCCATAAAACCAAGTCACAATCGACAAAAGCAAACTTGGTCAAAGCTAGGGAAGGTTTAGTGATGCACCCAATTCCGCGCAGAGACTTCCTGACCAACTGCCTGGCCGGTGCTGCAGCCATCTCTACCCTCCGGATCGACGCCGCCGGTGCACAGTCCGCCCCGCTGGAGAGGAAGGGGCCGGCAAAGAAAGTGATCGTAGTCGGAGCCGGACTGGCCGGACTT
>JBDHLU010000015.1:0-30285 GCA_039656555.1 Gemmatimonadota bacterium
AACAGCTGCCACCGCTCGCCGTCAGGATAGTCGATTTCGTTTAGGCCGACCCGAGCCGTAAACACATTCTCAACCACGAATCCACGATCGAGGTTGCGAACGTTGACGATGCTCTTGACCATGAACCCCGCGGCAATCAGGAGACCGCACGAAACCGCTATCTCCCCCACGACCAACGCAGCGCTGAATTTGCCCATCCGCAAACTGGACCCTCGGCTTCCATCCTTGAGGATCTCTGCCACACCGCCGTCCGATGCCTTGAACGCCGGGTACGTACCCGCCACGACGCTCGCCAACAGTGTGATCGCGATCGCGAACACGAGCACCTGCGGGAACAGCCCAATCTCGATCCAGAACGGCTTCTGAACATCGATGATCCACGTGTTGAACGCGTTGATGCCCACGTAGCTCAGCCCGAGCCCCACCACACCACCGATCACCGCGACGACGAGCGACTCCATGAGTAGTTGGCGAATGACCGAACTCCGTTTGGCGCCAAGTGCCGTGCGGACCGCCACCTCTTTGGACCGTGTCGCAGCACGTGCAAGCAACAGGTTCGCGACATTTGCGCATGCGATCAGGAGCACCCCGAACACTGCGACCAGCATGGCCCACATGACGGCGGTGATCTGCGGCGGCATGTATTCCTCGGTGAACGGCTTGATCTCGGAGGTGATCCCCGCATTGGTCACGGGATACTCCTCCGCCAGCCGCCGGGCAATCGCGTCGATATCGGCGCCCGCCCGGTCCATGGAGACACCCGGCTTAATCCGGCCGAACACCTCCAGGGTGAACCCCTGCCCCCGTTCTAGTTGTGCCGCATCGATCCCGAGCGGCAACCACACGTAGCTGTCGAACGGGAACTTGAACCCCCGAGGCATCACGCCGATGATCGTGTGCATTCGTCCATTGGCGCGAACCGTGTTTCCCAGAATGTCGGGGTCGGCGTCGTACCGATTCTGCCAGACATCGTAGCCGATGATGATGGCAGGTGATGCGTCGGGAGCGTCCTCACCTGGCAGGAACCCTCGACCGAGGATGGGCCGGGCACCTGATTGGGCAATGGCATTCCAGGTGACGAACGCACCGAGGAACCGCTCGGGCCGCTGGTCGGCGTCCGCTAGGTTGACGGTCCCGTTGTACAGCGCGGCTAGATCCTCGAACGTCGTCTGTTGATCTCGCCAATCGAGGTAATCGTGGATGGGCACCGACCGGTCCGTGCTGCCCTCAGCCAGCCTCGCCTGCGTGAGGTACACGAGTCGGTCGGACCCTTCGTACGGAAGCCCTCGAATCACGGACCCGTACACGATGCTGAACGTGTGAGTCGTCAACCCTACGCCCAGCGCGATTGTCACGATGGCGATGGCTGAGAGTCCCGGAGTCTTGGTGAGCATCCGGAAGGCGTATTTGAGGTCGCGTAGGATCGTGCCCATCGATGGGTCCTACAGAGAGAGTAAGGTGTTGTTCCCAAAGGACTACGTACCCCTCCCTACCAGGTTTCAACGACAAGGGACATCGGCCGGGACCGCAAGTAGCGGCGTACTCGTGCAGGCCTTATCTAAAGGATCTCAATACAGAGGCAATTGGACGATGACCGAGCGACGATCGATGGGGGTGGGCACGCAGTGTGTATGGTCCGGCGAGGAGGGGCCGTTGACGCATGGGGCTACCCAGGTCCCTGTCGTCCACAGCGTTTCGTTTGGATATCCCGACGTAGACGAATGGTTGGATGTCGCACTCGGACGAAAGAGCGGCCACATCTACGGACGGAATACGAATCCCACGGTGGAGGTGTTCGAAGAAAAGGTTCGTTTGTTGGAGGGTGCTGAGTCGGCAACCAGCGCCTCGACGGGGATGGGGATTATCAGTAGCGCCCTGTTTGCGCTCCTGTCGCCTGGGCAACGCGTGGTGTCGGTAAAGGACACCTATGGCGGCACCAATCTAATTTTCACCGAGTTCTTCCCTCGGTTCAATATCGACGTCACGCTTTGCGACACGACAAACCACGAACAGATCGAATCGGAGATCGCCAAGGGGTGCAACGTCGTGTACCTGGAAACCCCCACGAACCCAACCACCAAGGTGGTCGATATCGCTCGCCTGGCCGCGGCTGGCCGAGCAGCTGGGGCAACCGTGATCGTCGACAACACGTTCGCGACCCCTATCAACCAAAATCCACTGGAACTCGGGGCTGACCTGGTGCTCCATAGTGCGACCAAGTTCTTGGGCGGCCACGCGGATGCCCTGGGAGGAGTCATCTGCGGTTCCCATGGTCTTGTGGACCAGGTCTTTCATTATCGCGAAATCAATGGCGCCACCCTGCACCCAATGGCGGCGTACCTGTTGTTACGGGGCATGAAGACGCTGGAGCTTCGGATCCTCAGGCAAAACGAGAGCGCGTTGGCGATCGCCCGCTACCTCGAAGCGCATCCGGCAATAGCACGGGTCTTCTATCCCGGCCTTGCGTCTCATGAGGGACATGAGATCGCCAAGGCGCAAATGCGTGGCTTTGGAGGCGTCCTGAGCTTCATGTTGAAGGACGATAGTTTCGAGGCCGTCCGCCGGTTCGTGCCCCGCCTCCGGTTTGCCCACGCTGCTGCCAACCTCGGCGCGGTAGAGACGGTCATTGGTCCACCAGCGACGACGAGTCATGTAGAATGCACACTGGAGGAAAGGGTGGCCATGGGAATCCCGGAGAGCTTGATTCGTTATTCGACAGGGATCGAAAATGCGAACGATCTTATCGCAGACCTGGAACAAGCGCTTGCCGCGGAGGATGGGGATCGATGATGATGATACGACGGGCGGGACTCTTGTTGATCCTTTGTTGTGCCTGCTCGGGGCGTGGCCGACTTGCGGAATATGCCCCCGAGCAAATGGTGCAACCGAACGCGGCATTCGCGCGGGGAGAGGCGGACATGATTCGCTTCGTGACCTCCGACAGCACGATCATGACATTGCACCGAGCCCGCCTAGTCCGCGACACGGTGATCGGCACCCGGGATGCCGGCGCAGCCCGCCGAGTTCCGAGTGACAGTGTCGCGTACGTGGAAGCGTTTCTGCCACGTAGCTCTAGTGGCGTGAGTTTCGGCGAGTGGTTCCGGGTTGGCCTACTCGCGGTGGGGCTCGGGGTGATGGCAGTGTGCGCGTCTGGATCGTGTTCTCCTTAGGCTAATCGACGCCCAAGAAACCGTGGCACGCATGTAGTGAATTCCGGCCCAAAGGGCCCACTTCACCCGTAAGGTACCACGCCATCAGGACTTGCCGCGTTTGTCCACAAAACGAATCCCAACTCGTTGTTCTTCAATACCTTAGCTAGCAACAACCCCCATTTGTGATCCACGACACGGCTGTCCAAACGCGGGGCTGACAGGCTGGGGTCGCACCGATGCCACGGATCCCCGTGCCTTCGATCGGTGCGTTCTCCAATGTCCCCCACGAACTCGCGGAAGGAGTCCGTTCACATGTTTGAATCGCTACAGGCATTCGTACCAACAGAATGGCAAGGCGCCTTCAATCTGCTGACGGCACCCATTGCCTGGATCCCGGACTGGCACGCCGGATTGGTGAACTTCGCCTGGTATGGCAGCACGCTTAGCGAGATGTTGCTGAAACGTGTGTTCCTGTTGTTGCCAATCCTCGTCGTGTTGGTCGCCGCATGGACGACCATGGTATCGCTCTACACGCTGCCGTTCCGTTCCGGACGGGCGGGATTCATGACCGCTACGCTCATGTCGTATTGGGATTCTGCTCGAAGTATCTGGCTCTATTGGGCCGGATTCCTCCGACTCGGCGTCGTGCTGGTCGGCTGGATGTGGGGGCTGATTGGCGTGGCCGTCGGCTTCCTCCTGAGCGTGCTCAAAGGTGCAGTGCGGTCGCCGATGATGTTCCTCGACTGGACCACGCGAAGCTACTTCAAACCAGGCATGCCTTGGATTGCCTTCATGGCGCTGCTGGTGTGGTCGGCCGTGGAAGCGACGATCTTCATGTACACGTTGAGTCCGACGTTGACCGAAGTGCTCTCCGGCATCACCGGGTACGAACCGAACATGTTCTTGATGGCGCCGATCCTCTGGTTGTTCTTGTTCTTCCTGGTGCTCGGCAGTTTCGCGTGTATCCAGGTACTGACCGAGGCCATTCAGGGTCGGCGGACCGCCGAGATCGTGCAGATGCTGTTCGTCGAGTTCTTCGTGATGTTCTTCGAAGTGATCTTCCTGTACCGCGAACTCGTCGATGCCGTCACTCCGTGGATCGCGCAAACCACTAACGAGAGCGTCCAGCTTGGCCTGTGGTCGACATTAGCCCTCGCCTCGTTCGGGTGGATTGGTGTGCGTGGTATGACATGGTTCCTATTCGGTCGCTTCGGTACGCCTGCCGTGTTGGCTATTCTCGCACGCGACAGCATTCACGAGAGTACCGCACCGGCGATACCGATGCCGGTGCAACCCAACCTGTTGCAAGCACCGATTCAGGCGCTCAAGGTGGAGACCGAGTGGTTCCGCCAGGAATCGCAGAAGGTGTTCGAGCTGTTGACCCTGCCCGTGCTGCAACTTCTGGCAGCAGCGGTCAACTCGATCGTGATCGTGATCTCCGCGAAACCGATCTTCAAGCTCCCCTTCGAGAGTATCGACGAAGCGTTGGCCGCCACACCACAGTGGCCTAAGGCGCGGAACCACAAGAAGGGTGCACCGGTTGTCGAACCACGGCAGGTCGCGCCGACACCATTGGCCGAGGGAGGCGTGCAATGAGGATGCGCCAACTCAAGGCCACGCTCATTGTGAGCGTGGCCGCGGCGGCCTTGGGTGGATGCCTGCGGCCATCTGACGGCACCCGTGTTCCGAAGTCGACACTCGTCATCGGAATCGACGTCAGCGGATCGTTCAACGCGCACTACGACGACGCCATAACCTTCGCCGCGCGATACTTGCACGGCCACCTAAACGGGTATGGAGATCTGCGGGTACCATCGTCGGTGTTCGTCGGTGCGATAGGAGGCGGACGGCCCGGCGAAGCGAAATCGTTCCAGCCGGTGCACGCCTTCCGGGGGAAGACACCGGAGGAGATCGAGACCTATCTTCGGGAGTTGTACCCGTCCGAAGATTCCTTCACGGACTTCAACGTGTTCTTCGACCGCGTGGCCACATTGGTCAAGCGACAGAACTTGATCCTGGCACCGCTCAATATTGTCATGTTTTCCGACGGTGTGCACGATCTGCGCGGCAACACGAGCGCAGACGCGAGCCCGTACGAGCAAATCGACCTCGGCCCGCTCGAGTATCTCTCACGGAACGTGACCGTCCGCCTGCTCTATCCGTCACCCACAGTGGCGGTGGATTGGGAACGCCGCGTGAAGCGGCAACGCGTGCGGGTTTGGACCGTGGACGCGCCGGTGATGCTCGGTTGGCACGACCAGGTCGTGGATGAGGTGCCCTACGAGATGCAGGACGATCTGTGGAAGTGGGTCACCGACAACGTGAACTTCAGGGTACGGAGTCGGCGGCTTTAGAGAAGACGATTTGAGATCACAGATTGGAGATTTCAGTCCTTTATCTCTAGTCTGTGGTCTCGGATCGATCGAATCGTATCGAGGTGTTCGCGGTAGGATCTGCTGAAGATGTGTTGCCCTTTTTCCGACGCCACGAAGTAGAGGAAGTCGGTCTCTTCCGGATACAGCACCGCCTCCAATGTCGCCGTCGAGGGATTCCCGATCGGTGCCGGTGGTAGGCCGTCGATACGATAGGTGTTGTACGGCGAGCCTAGGCCATAATCGCCGTTGTAGAGACGGCGGCGTTTGCCCATGCCATAGACGACCGTGGGATCAGCTTGCAATCGCATCCCTTGCCGCAACCGGTTGTGATACACGGACGCCATGTACGGCGCATCAGTATCGACTCCACCCTCCCCCTCGACGATCGACGCCAGCGTCACGATCTCATCCCGCGACAGCCCGAGTGAATCGAGGCGACGGGTCCATTCGGGCCGCCAACTCGCCTCGAACGCGTCGAGCATGACGTGAACTACCTCAAGAGCTGTGGCCCCTCTCCGCACACGGTGGACGCCCGGAAAGAGGTAGCCCTCGAGTGAAGGACCCCGCGCAGCCATGCGGGCGACCAGAGCGGAATCATGCGCGACGACTACAAATGAGTCAGCGGAAATGGCGAGCTGGCGCTGCACGTATCCGGCAATCTCATTCAGCCACAATCCCGGCGGGATCACCAACGAGTCCACGAACGGGCGACCTTCGCGCAGTTCGTCCACGATCTCACCCGGCGACATTCCGACGTAGAGCCTGTAGCTGCCCGCCTTGAGCGAGTCTGTGGCACCACTGAACTTCGCATACCACTCGAATGATCCGGGAGAAGTTACGAGTTGATGCACAGCCAACGACTCGGCGATGGCCTCGATGGAGGCGCCGTGCGGAATCGTTACCCACACAGCGTCTTCACGGGCGACCGGTTGGCATCCCATAACCCAGAACGAGGCCGCGAAACAACAAATCCGTGACAGTGAACGCATTCATCCAGCTTACACCGCGCCTCCGTATGGAGACGTGATTTGGGTTACAACCGTGGGTTTCCTGACCTCTCGGCGTCTTATCTAGTAGAGTTCGCGGGGCAACGCCGCAGGCAGGAGAATGCCGCATTGTTGTCGGAATCGGAGCTGACGCAGATCTATCGGGAGCACACAGGCCCACTCTACCAATACGTGTCGCGCCGGGTTGGGGGCGACCGGACCCTCGCCGAGGACATCGTCCAGGATGCTTGGCTGCGCGCCGTTGCCTCCTGGCCACACCGCGAGACTCCCAACCACCCACGGGCCTGGTTGATGCGAGTCGCGCACAACAAAAGCCGAGAAGACAATGTCGCCCAGGCCGGTGGCGCTGCCGTTTCGTCGAACTCAGATCCGGCCATCGGTGTTGCCACGGGAACAACGATCCCGCGAAACGGCCATTTACGACGGTTGTTTGTGAGCTCACGACGCCCGGTTGCAAGCCAACAGTGACCGTGTGCCACGTTACACGAGGTGGTTGCAACGCTCCCCATACCGTCTGCAACCATACGGTCACCGCGTGCAACCCGCGCGCAGTCGTCTGAACCCTTCCCCACACCGTCTGCACGGTTGCATCAGCCGTTTGTCATGCTTGCGAACGGTCGTTGTTGGCTCACAAACATCGATTGTGAGCCGAAATTAACTCGTTGTTCCCAGTATTTCCTGCATTGCCGGCCGTGGATCGTCGTCTGGTGAGTACGCGGCGGCGTTTGCTGGCGTGAAAGGCCTTTGGGATGGCTCCCAAATGGCTTCAGCCATCGACGATGCGTCAGTCGATGCTGAGCGGGCGTTTTCAGTTGATGTGGCCGAGTCATGACAGCGTGATGACGCCGGCCCGGGGAAACGGAGTAGACGCACCACTCTTCGAGATTTCCCGATTACCGCTTACCCACTTACCCGTTTCCCCCCCTGCAACCAATTGGCCGTCAATCTCGTCTAATACGGGAGAAGCATCACCCCCACGGGGGACCACTGATCACGGGCAGGTCACCCTGCCCCCACGAGGACCACAGATGCGCACTCTCAAGCTCGCGTTTCGCACGCTCGCCAAGGCCCCCATTGTTACGAGCGTGGCCATCCTGTCCCTTGCGCTCGGAATTGGCGCGAACGCGGCCATTTTCTCGCTGTTCGACCAGATGCTGCTCCGGTCATTGCCAGTCCAGGAACCGGGACAGCTGGTCAACCTGGCCAATCCGGGCCCGAAGCCGGGATCCCAATCCTGTAACTCGGCAGGTGGCTGCGACGAGGTATTCAGCTATCGGATGTTCCGCGATCTGCAGGAGCAAGTCACCACCAACTTCGCGGGCATTGCCGCCCACACCATGTTCGGCTCCAACCTGGCCTACAACCAGCAGACGGTGAACGGACAGGGCGAGTACGTCTCCGGCTCATACTTCCCCGTCCTGGGCGTGCTGCCGGCGCTGGGCCGTCTCCTCGGCCCCAGCGACGACCTGGCAATCGGCCAGCACTTCGTCGCCGTGCTCAGCCACAGCTACTGGCAGAATCGACTCGGTGGGGATCCCAATGTCTTGAATTCAACCATTGTCGTGAACGGTCATCACATGACGATCGTGGGCGTGGCGGCCCGTGGCTTTGAAGGCACCACGTTGGGATCCCGCCCGGACATCTTCGTCCCAATCACCATGTGGAGTACGCTGAGTACGTACTTCGACGAAGAGGACTTCGACAACCGGCGGGTCTACCGCCAGTACCTCTTTGGTCGCCTGAAATCGGGCGTACCCATCGAGCAGGCCTCGGCCGAGATCAATACGATCTACAGCGGCATCATCAACGATGTCGAAGCTGAGCTGCAGGCCGGAATGAGCGACCAAACGATGGAGCGGTTCCGCGCCAAGGAGGTGTTGGTGAACGCCGGTAGGCGCGGCCAGAGTTCGTTGCACGCCGAGGTCGCGACTCCCCTCATCATGCTCCTCACGATAACCGGCGTGGTCCTTCTGATCGCCTGTGCGAACATCGCGAATCTCCTCCTGGCCCGCGGCGCCAACCGTGCACAGGAGATGGCGATCCGAGGATCCTTAGGAGCAAGCCGTCGCACGCTCGTCGCCCAACTCCTCATGGAGTCGGTGCTTCTCGCAGCGATAGGTGGAATTGCGAGTCTCCTGGTCGCCCAGGGAACACTGGGGTTCATCACCTCGATGCTCCCGGCGGAGGGAGGGATAATTCTCGCCACCACCATCCGACCCAAGATCATGCTGTTTGCCGCCGGCCTTGCGGTCGTAACCGGCCTGCTGTTCGGCATGTATCCCGCCCTCCACAGCACGCGACCAGATCTCGTCACGGTGCTCAAGGGAAGTTCCGGACAACCCTCCGGCGCGAGGGCCGCGGCGCGGTTCCGAATGGCATTAGTGACTTCACAAATCGCGCTCTCGATGGCCCTCCTCGTAACGGCAGGGCTATTCATTCGTAGCCTCGCCAACGTGAGCCGAATCGACATGGGACTGTCGACCGACAACGTGGTCACGTTTGGCCTGTCTCCTGCCCTCAACGGGTATGAGTCCGAGGACACGCAGGCGTTGTTTGAACGTCTCGTGGACGAACTAGCTGCCATCCCGGGCGTGACTAGTGTCTCAGGTGCGCTCGTGCCCATTCTCACGGGCAGCAATTGGGGAACCGACGTTTCAGTCCAGGGGTTCGAAAGCGGGCCCGATATCGACTCGAACGGGCGTTTGAACGAAATCGGCCCAGGGTACTTCAGCACGCTGGGCATCCCACTCATGTCTGGCCGCGAATTCACACGGTCGGATAACGCGGGTGCCCAACAAGTTGCGGTTGTCAATCAGGAATTCGCCAAGAAGTTCGGCCTCGAAGAACACGATGCCGTCGGCAAGTGGATGAGCACGCGAGGGGACTCGCTCGACATCGAGATCGTAGGGCTCGTACGCAACGCGACATACAGCGACGTCAAGCAAGACGTTCAGCCCTTGTTCTTCACCCCGTATCGCCAAGACGAAAACCTCGGCTTCGCCACATTCTACGTCCGCTCCGCAGCCGCTCCCGACGTCGTCCTGCGCGCCATCCCGGGGGTGGTCCGCGGCCTCGACCCTAACCTCCCAGTCGAGGATCTAAAGACGCTCGAGCAACAGGCAAAAGAGAGCGTGCTGCTGGACCGGGTCATTGGCGTGCTCTCCGCGGCCTTCGCCGTATTGGCGACGCTGCTCGCAGCCGTCGGACTCTACGGCGTCCTCGCCTACACCGTGGCGCAGCGCACCCGGGAGTTTGGACTACGGATGGCGCTCGGCGCCAATGGTGGCCGCGTACGCGGGATGGTTCTCCGGCAGGTTGGGTTCATGACCCTGATCGGGAGCATAATCGGGATCCTTGCGGCGTTCGGACTTGGCCGCGCAGCGCAATCGATCCTCTTCGAGATGGAGGGATTCGATCCACTGGTCGTAGGGCTCGTGACCCTGCTCCTCGCATCCGTCGCGATAGGAGCCGGGTACTTGCCAGCGCTGCGGGCGTCCAAGGTCGATCCTATGAGGGCGTTGCGGTACGACTGACGCGGAGTGCTTTCGGGGCATCGGACTAATCTGTAGCTTAGGGGGTGTTCGCTTTTCACCTTCGCCCCCTCAGTAGAATCCCTATGAAACGTCTTTCGTTCTCGATGGTCGCGCTCGCGCTCATTCTTGGCGCGCCAGCCCACGCCCAGCAGGAAGAATCGTACGACTATTTCCGGTTCGAGCGTGACATGATCCAGCACGGCGTGCAGGCTGTGCTCATGTGCAATGGGTTGTTCACCTCCAACCGGACCATCGAGCAAGTGTTCGAGCAAGAACTCGCGTACCTGAGGCAGCCCGTCGGCACGGCCCGCGGCGGTGACTACGTCGTGGATTGGGACCGCAAGGCTGTCGCAATCGGTGCCCCGGGTGGCACACCAACGATGCGCGCTGCCTTTCGTAAGGGACTCGGCTGCGTGATCATGGCTCCGGACCAGACGTTCGAAGACATCGAAAGCCTGCCGCTCCTGGACGTTCCGCCACCTCCAGGCGATCCGGCGACGATCGCCTGGCCCGATGGTGACCTAATCCCAACTGCACAGCTACCGGCTGGCGTCGATGCTGCGGCGCTCAATGCCGCCTCGGACTGGGCGTTCGATCGTGAATCGCCTGAGCAGGTGACCTTGAGCCTTATGGTAGTCCACAAGGGACAAGTGATTCACGAACGCTATGCTCCCGGTGTGGACGTGACAACCAGAACCCGCACCTGGTCAACCGCCAAGAGTATCGCGGTGACGCTCTTTGGCATTCTGGTTGACCAGGGGAAGATGGAATTGGATCGGCCACTTGGATTCGATTGGCTGCCCAGGGCTCGCTCCCCCGAGACCGACCCTCGCAACGTCATCACCCTGCGCCACGTGCTCAACATGTCGAGCGGGTTGTACACCGTCGACAGCCGCGGCATGGAGTACGCTACCGGCTCAGGGCTAGCCTATTGGGCCGGGGCGAGTGCGATCAACGGCGCACGCAACCGGGCGTTGATGCGCGAGCCCGGCACGTTTTGGGACTATGAGAACTACGATACTATCCTCGCGGTCTACGCGATGAAGTTGGCTCTCGGCGATGACCAGACCTACCTCGAGTTTCCGCGACGCGCCCTGCTCGACCGCATCGGCATGCGTAACACACTACTGAGTGTCGATCGGTTCGGCGACTTCATTCTCAGCAGTCAGGTGTACACCAACGCCCGCGACCTCGCGCGGTTCGGCTTGCTGTATCTCAACGACGGTATGTGGAACGGTGAGCGACTTCTCTCCAAGGAATGGATCCAGTTTGTCAGAGCACCCGCACCGGCTACGGCCGACGTTGGAAACTTCTACGGCGGGCAATGGTGGCTTGTGCCGGACGATCGTACCGACGTTCCACGCGATGCATATTCTACCGCGGGCAACCGTGGCCAATTCGCAATTGTCGTCCCCTCGCATGACCTCGTCATTGTTCGTCGAGGGTTGGATTACGGACGACAGGGGTTCGATCGCTGGGACCTCACGAGAGAGGTGTTGAAGGCACTTGTGACCACATCGGACGAGCAAGAAAAGGAAGGACCAAAATGAGGAAGGCAATCCCCTTCGCCGCAGGAGCCTTTTGCGTCTCGCTGGCTATCCCGGCCGTCGCACAAGAACCGGTCATGCGATCGGCCTACCACGACTATCGTATCGTGACCGTGGCCGAAGGCCTCGTGAATCCATGGTCGATGGCGTTCCTGCCGGACGGCGACATTCTCGTCACCGAGCGTCCCGGTCGTCTCCGCATCATCCGCAATGGCTCGCTCCTGCCCGATGCGGTCGAGGGCCTGCCCGAGGTCTTTGCGCAGGGACAAGGAGGGCTCTTGGACGTGGTGCCACATCCAGACTTTGCCACGAATAGACTCCTCTACTTCAGTTACTCCAAACCGTACCCCGATGGTGAAAGTGCAACCACGACGATCATTCGCGGTCGCTTCGAGAACGATCGGCTGAGCGACGTCGAAGAACTCTTTCAAGCCAATTCACGCGGGCGCGGCCACTATGGATCACGGATCGCCTTCGACGGCAATGGCTACATCTTCTTCAGTGTCGGAGATCGTCAGGTGCCATCACGAGGAGACCTCGAGGCGCATCCGGCTCAGGACATTTCCAACCACCACGGGACGATCAATCGGTTGCATGACGACGGGCGCGTTCCCACCGACAATCCGTTCGCCGATCAGGCCGGTGCGGAACCATCGATTTGGAGCTACGGTCATCGGAATCCCCAAGGCCTTGCGATCCATCCTGAAACGGGTGACCTCTGGATCACCGAACACGGGCCCCAGGGCGGCGATGAACTCAACCGCATTCAACCGGGCCTCAACTATGGCTGGCCCGTGGTCGGGTACGGGGTCAACTACGGAAGTGGTTCCGCAATCCACGAGGGTACCCAACGTGAGGGCATGGAGTCGCCCGTCCATTTCTGGATACCGTCGATTGCGACCTCGGGACTGATGATCTACACCGGAGACCGGTTTCCCGAGTGGCGTGGCAGCATCTTCGCCGGCGGCTTGGCCGGCCAACAGCTCGCGCGCCTCACCATGGACGGGCAGGACGTGGTGATCGAGGAAACGTTGGTCCATCTTCAGGGTCGCATTCGCGACGTACGTCAGGGACCCGACGGGTACATCTACGTGGCGATCGAGGACCGAAGGGGAGCCCCAACACCGATCGTGAGGTTGGAGCCAGTACCCTATTAACTGCCGCTCCTAGGGTAGGCGCACCGCCATCAACATGTTCGGCGCCTGAATGACCACATGCTGTTTCCCATCGTGCATGTAAGTCATCATCCCGTACCGCGGGTTCCCGGGTAACTCTACACGACCGATCATTTCGCCAGTGGCCTTGTTGACGGCGAAGAGGTACGGCGTGCCGTCACCTCCGTTCCCCGTATACAGCAGCAGAGTCTTGGTGACGATCTGGCCCGCCTGCCGGCCCGTACCCGTGTTGCCGATGTCGATACCCTCTAGCAACTGGTGGTTCGCAATTCTATCTGGCGTTTCACCGACCGGGATCCACCACAGGTGCTCACCGGTGTTCATGTCGATCGCCGTGATCTTGCTGTAGGGCGGTTTCCACACCGGGATACCCTGAATGCGCGGCGCGCCAGCCGATTGCCCGACGGCAAACTTGCTTATCGTGACACCCGTTGGTTGGTCTTCTCGGGCATCACGTTCGGCACCCGGCACCATAATGCGGGACGAGCACCCCTTCTGTGACGTGACATAGAGAATTCCCGTCTCCGGATCCGCCGCCGGCGTTCCGTCGATGTTCGTTCCACCCACGTCGCCCGGGCACCACAACGCAGCGCGCTTGCCAAGGTCATTGTCGCGATGCAGTGGCGGCGTGAAGAACGGCCCGTACCAATACGGCTCGAGCGCCTCGAGCGCCATTTGCCGTAGTTCGGGCGTAAAGTCTACGATGTCGTCTTCGCCGAGTCCCTGCATGTCATAGGGCGCAGGTTTCGTCGGGTGTGGTTGGGTCGCCGACAACTGCTCGCCTGGCATCAGTCCTTCAGGAACCGGCTTTTCCTCGATCGGCCAGATCGGTTCACCCGTGGCGCGATTGAAAGCGTACGCAAACGCCTGTTTCGTGACCTGCACCACGGCCGGAATGTCCACCCCATCCACCGTCACATCGAGCAATACCGGGACTTGGGGTGTGTCGTAGTTCCAAATGTCGTGATGCACCAACTGGTAGTGCCAAACACGCTCACCGGTCTGCACGTCGAGCGCGATCAGGCTGGTACTGAACAGGTTGTCGCCGGGACGGAACCCACCCCAGAAATCCTGCGTCGCACCATTGGTCGGGACATAGACGAGGCCCAGTTCCGGATCGGCAGATAACGGCGCCCATGACGAGATGTCTCCCGTCCACTCCCACGCATCGTTTTCCCAGGTCTCGTGCCCAAACTCTCCCGGCCCGGGAAGAACATCGAACTTCCACATGAACTCGCCCGTGCGGGCGTCGTAGGCCAGGATGTCTCCCGGAATCATCTCCTGGCGCGATTGGTTGTACCCCTGCTCCGCCGAGTTCCCAACCACGATCACACCGTTGACGACAATCGCCGGAGAGGAGCTCGTGATATAGCCAACCTCCAGCGGGATACCATCGGACGGGTCGTACTCATGGCCGAGGTCGGCCAGCAGGTCGACCGTACCGGTCGAGGGGAACCCTTCGATCGGCACACTACCGCCGAAACCTTCGAGTGGTTGACCGGTCTCCGCGTCCAGTGCGTGGAGAAAGAACGCGGGGGTGACGACATAGATCACATCGCGACCGTCGACGTTGGCATAGGCCACACCCTTCCCGTGGTTCTTCCGCATGGAGTACTCCCACCGAAAGGTCTCGGGCTCGACCCACGACCACAGTGTCTCGCCGGTTCCGGCATCCGTCGCTACCACGTGCCGCTTCTCTCCAGCGACACTAATGAGTTTCCCGTTGACATAGATCGGCGTGGCGCGGGCATTGACGCTGGGAAACGCATCACCTTCCCACACCCAGGCTACCTCGAGGTCGCTGAAGTTGTCGGCATCGATCTGGTCCAGGGACGAATAGCGCTGGCCTGCCAGGTTCCCGGTGATCGCGGCCCAATCGCCCTCGGTTACGACACCCTGCCCCGAACAGCCGGCGGTTACCAACACGAGCAGGGCCGTAGCGATCCAGGATCCGGCAGCCGGGCGAATCTGTCTTCTCATCTCAACCTCATCGGTGGGTCGGGTTATCCAGTTAACGGGTGCTAATTGAACACAGAATACCGCTGCGCGGGAGGGCTTGTGATCTCATCGCATATAGACCACGCCACCCTTCATCACGAAACTCACGCGCTCCAGCATGGTGATGTCTTCGAGCGGATTACCCAAACAGCGATGATGTCAGCCACCAGATCCTCGGCGACTTGCCCACGGTCGTCCAAAGCCAGAACCTCTGCCGCGACAATCGTCGCCGACCGGATCGCCTCCAGTGGCGACATTCCCAAGTCAACGGGCCGCCCGAAGGACTATCGCCTCCTATCCTGAAGCGTCTCCGACCAATCCACCGAGCAAAACGATCATCGTCAACGCCTGCAAGCCATAACGTCCCATTCGCGAAGTCTCTTTTGGTTTAGTTCGGAAAACTAACGCCGGTCAACTCTTCGCTCAGCTTCTTGAGCCTGGCGCGTGCGTCCCGGTCGTACGCCTGATCGTTGGCCCGTCCCGGCACGAGCCCTCGGAAGAACTGCCCACCTTCGATTTCGGTTGACATGATGAGTTGCATCACAGCGTCGGCTCCTTCGCCGATCGTAGCACGCGGCTCGACACCCAACCTAGCCACCATCCCCGTAGGCATGTACGTGGCCGGATGGAGCGAATTCACCATGACGCCGGTGCCGTCCAATGCTTCGTTGAGGTCGAACGTGTGCATCACCTGCGCGAGCTTGCTTTGCGCATAGGCCCGCCCTCCGGTGAAGTTCTTCTCGATCATGACGTCGTCGAAGTCGATAGGACGTTGCGCGAGGGATGACACGTTGACGATGCGCGACGGCGCGCCGGCCTGGAGCCGAGGCAGCAGCATGTTGGTGAGAATGAAATGCGACAGGTAGTTGACCTGGAAGCGAAACTCATGGCCGTCTTCACTCAATAGCCGTTCATCCGGGGCGGAGCCAACACCGGCATTGTTTACGAGCACGTCCAGCCGGTCGTAATCGCGCAGAATCGCTTCGCCGAACTCGCGGGTCTGGGCGAACGAAGCAAAATCCGCACGGTAGAACCGAGCGCTTCCCTTCCCTTCAGCTTCGATTTCGCCGACTACCTGCATTCCGCGCTCGCGATTGCGCCCGTGCACGATCACATGGGCACCCTGAGACGCAAGGCGAAGCGCGACCTCGCGGCCGAGACCACTAGTCGAGCCGGTGACTAGGACGACCTGTTGGCCTGGGCGAGGGCGCGCGGGTGACTGCGCGTCGGCCGTAGTGATCGCTACTAACAACAGTCCGATGAGGACGGCCAGGATCCTACCGCGCTTTCGATTCATGATCGCTTTGACTCCAGTGGACGTGCCGGATAAGCTACGGTTCACGGCCCTGGCAGGCGAGTACCACGGTCAAGGCAGGCTGGGTTGCGCAGGCTAGAACGGTCGATTGAATCTGGCCTGCCGGAGCGCAAACGTGATCTGGTCTTCGGTCAACCTGGTGCGTTCACCCGTGGTACAGCCGGGAGCCATGAGGTTCCCGACGGTCGTGCACGGAACGTGTTCCAGACTGATGGAATGACCCAGTTCATGCGCCAAGATCCGCGGCCCCGAAACCACGAGATCGCGGGCGCCGGTCGGATCGAACTCGGCCACCATGACCGCGGGCACCCCAGGGAGGTATACCCCACCGGCTAATCCACCGAGGGTCTTTGCGAAGAAGACGTCCCACCGACCGCGCGTGAGGTTGCCTGATGGCAAAATCGAACTCAAGGCCTCACCACTGGGCAACAACCGTCCCTCGAGAATCGCGGCATAGGTTGCCTCATTGAGGGCCGCTTCACGGATGATATCCGTGATTGTCCACCGGATCCCGGCCTGCTGCCAGATCGCGTTGACCTCGTCGAACAACCCGGCGATCTCGGCATCGGACAGGTCGGCGTTGAGCGGCCCGAAATCCGATCGCAACACATGCACCCGCACGTCGAGCGCTACAACCTCCGGACCAGTACTGTCGCCACACGCGGTGAATAGCGCCGCGTAGAGTGCGGCCGCTACCATGGATCGTCGCCACATGAGGGGCTCTCCTTTATATCGAGTCCTTTATGATCGAGTCTTTCGCTCTTGGAAAACTGGTTAGGTTGTCACCGTGTTCCCAGCAGGCCGAATGGAACTGCTACCAGTGTGAGCGGTACTGAACCTGTCCGGTCGCGGCCCCTCCACGATTCCCCAAAGCGGTGAGCATGCGCAATCGATCGAATCCCTCGCCCTGGTCCAATGATGGTGTGTATGTGGCGGTGCGGGCCGGCGTCATTACCGCTGCGCTCTTCGGAGGTATCGGACTCGCGGGCTGTAGCGCTTTTTCTTCGGAATCCACACCGTGTATTCGGTTTGATGACGACGCGTTCGAGGTCATGACGTTCTCGGGAGGCTCCAAGCGCCGGTACCTGCTGCATACCCCCACGCCGCGTCCGCAGGGACCAGCACCGCTTCTCATGGCCTTCCACGGTGCCGGACAAGGCGCCAAGGAACTGCAAGTCCTAACGGGTTTCGACAGGATCGGTGATTCACTCGGGATGTATGTCGCCTACCCAGCTGCCTGCGACGTGTCTGGAACGTGGAAACTCGAGCTAGGAGCCACCGACATGGACCTCGTCAAGGGCATAGTCGACCGATTGACCTCCTCGGGTGATGTCGACGGAACTCGGGTCTACGCGGTGGGCTTGTCGCGCGGTGGACAATTCGCTCATCGCCTCGGGTGCGAGCTCCCGCAACATTTCGCGGCGATCTCGAGTGTGGCGGGACAAATCATCAGCACGATCGCAAGCTCCTGCACACCTGGGCGAGCTGTGCCTGGGATTTTCTTTCACGGTACCGACGATCTGATCCTACTGTACGATGGCGCTATCTCAGGTAACGTTAGACTGTTCTCGGCACCCGCTACATTGGATTTCTGGGCCGGTATCTCCGGGTGTACCGGCGTCCCAGATACGAACGCCGTTCCAGACGTGGTAGGCGACTCGACAACGGTCGAGCGATTGCGTTACAGCGCCTGTAATGCAGGTGCCGAGGTCGTGCTGTATTCGGTGAACGGTGGTGGTCACACGTGGCCCGGGCGTGGATCGGACGGAGCGCTTGGGCGGTCGACAGGCGACATCGACGCGAGCCAACTCATCGCGGATTTTCTGCTGCGGTTCTCGAAGTAGTTCCGTCTCACGCTTCTTGAGCGACGACGATCAGTTCCCGTGCATGTGCTGAGTTTTTCATTGCCTGTCACGCCTCTTGGACTTGCCTCAAGACTCCGCCGTCACAACCGCGTCATCACGCACCACTTCCCCACCGATCGCAACCCACTGCGCGTACCCACCCCACAAGTTGATAACGTTGGTATACCCCTCGGCGGTAAGCAGCGACGCGGCGATTGCCGATCGAGCCCCGGTCAAACACTGCAGGATCACCGGAGTATCTCCGGGCACCTCGCCGAACCGCTCCATCAGGTAGCCCAGCGGAATGTGCTTGGCACCCGGCAGATGACCGGCATCCCACTCCACCTGCCCGCGCACATCGATCACGGTGACCTCACCCTCGTACTCTCGTAGTTCTTTCGCAGACATCTCGTCGACACGCTGCAAATCCTCGGGAGGCCAATCGTCCACCGCCTGCACATCGAAGTACCCGTCCACCGCATCGAGTCCGATGGACGCGAGGTCGCGGACCGCTTCCAGCACCGCATCCTTTCCGTGCGTCGTGTCCACGATCAAGTGGAACGGCCGATCGTACGGCAACAGCCATCCAGCCCATGTCGTGAACGATTGGTCGAGCGGAATGTTGATCGTACCCGGGATGTGCCCGTTGGAATAATCCTCCCAACGACGCGTGTCCACGATGACCGCACCCGCCTCGAGCGCAGCCGGTATACGCGTCTCGGGCAACCGTACCAGTTCACGTTGCCCGCCGAGCACTCTGGGGCCGACTTTGTTGATGCGTTTCATTTCGGCGAAGTACTTGGGTGGTTCCGGTTGCCCCGCCAACACTTCGGTGACGAACACATCCTCTGTCTCGATCCGGAAGCCCCAGTTCACCATCCGCTCATAGCCCAACGTCGACGATGGAATCGCACCGAGCGCCTTACCGCATGCGGAACCCGCGCCATGCCCAGGCCAGATTTGCAGGTGATCGGGGTAGGCGTCCAGACTGCGGAGCGATCGATGCAGATCGCGGGCGCCAGCTTCCATGGTGCCTTCGATCTTGGCAGCCCTCTCCAATAGGTCGGGCCGGCCCACGTCACCCACGAACACGAAGTCACCGGTAAAGAGACCGATCGGCTCCGTGGTCGCCGCCGTGTCGGTCACCTCGAACGAGATGTGCTCCGGCGTGTGCCCGGGCGTATGCAACACCTTGATCTTGACGTTGCCCACCATGAACTCATCACCGTCGCCGACGAGCACGGCATCTTCATCTTCGGCGTACGCGTACTGCCAGTCAGGCCCACCCTCCTTCGACAGGTACAGCGTACCGGTTGTGCGGGCCCGCAGCTCACGCGCACCCGACACGAAGTCGGCGTGGATGTGCGTTTCCGTAATCTTGCTGATGTGCAGCCCACGCCGCTCCGCATAGTCGATGTACTGCTCTACATCGCGATTGGGATCGACGATGAGCGCTTCGCCAGTTGCCGCGCACCCGATCAGATAACTCGCTTGGGCAAGTTTCTCGTCATAGAACCGTTCGATGATCATGACATGACCGCCTCGATCGTTGCTGTTTCATGGATTGCGACCGCACCGCCACCAATGAGCGTGGCGCGGTTGGCATAAAGAATGGCCCCACCCATCACAATGAGCAGGACCGCAAAAGCGCGTTGCAACGCGGCGTGGGAAACGAATTTGCTGAGCATCGTTCCCGCGAGAATCCCGATCGATGCAACCGCCGCGAATGAGAACATGAACACCCACGGAATCTCGACCTGACCGAGATATCCGACAAATCCGGCCGTCGACTTGAGCGCTATGACCATCAATGACGTGCCCACGGCCTGCTTCATCGACAGGCCACCCAGAATAACCAGCGCCGGCACAATGAGAAATCCACCGCCTACACCGACCAGGCCAGTGAGGATGCCCACGGCCAGCCCCTCCCCAGCAATGAGGAGCGCGGGCCCCAGGCCACGTTTCGGTTCGTTGGGCTCGAAGTTCCTGGGCCGCATCATCGCGAATGCGGCGGCCAGCATCACGCCGGCAAAGAGCATGAGCTGCACCTCACCACTCACGAACGCAGCCAGGCGGGCACCGAGATAGGTACCAACCATGGCCACGCTACCGAACACGATCGCGACACGCACATCCACGTTGCCGGCCCGCCAATGTGCCGTCGCCCCGAACACGCTGACTATCGCTACCACACCAAGGCTCATGGCAATCGAAACCTTGGTGCCGAACCCGAGCACGTAGACAAAGATCGGTACCGTCAGGATCGACCCGCCCCCTCCCAGCATTCCCAACGCCACACCCACCAGGGCACCAAGACCGGCACCGACCAAGTTCACTCGGCCACCGCTACCGAGGGTGTGGAAAGCGGATCGAACCCACCTTTGAGCGCGCGTACCATGGTCGGGACGTCACACGTCTTGGACTGATTGTAGGGAAGCTTGGTAAGCACCATTCCCATGAGGCAGGTGTTGGTAAGCGCGGCCGCCGCAAGACCCCCACCCACCAACGCGGGAAGCACGAGTAGAACGGGCGAAATGAACCAGCCGGCGATGGTCCCCAGGAACACTAGGCTCCCTGCGAGGAATCGGACCTGCCGCTCGATATCCCACCGATGCTTCGTCTTCCGAACCCCTAGGCCGGACCCCTGCCAGGCGCGCATGCCTCCCTCCAGCACGTGTAGATTCTCCATCCCACTCGTGCGAAGGGCCGCCTCGGCCCGCTGAGCCCGCTGACCAGTGACACACACGAGCACGACCGGCGCGGTGACCTCGCGTATCTCGGGTCCGTGCTCCCCCAGCGTTTCCAGAGGTACGTTATAGGCTGACGGAATGTGCCCACCCTCGAATTCTCCGTGGGTGCGGACGTCCAGGATCCGAATGTCAGGGTGAGTACGTAGGGCGTTCGACAGCCTCGTGCTGTCGAGTACGGGAGGTAGGGTTGTCACAGATTCCATATGTAGATTCACCTTGATTCGATGGGGCTTTCACAGATTGACGAACACTAAGCTAGTTAGTGACACGGATGCGGACACAGGTTCCCGGATCCGAAAACCCATATTCACCCCGCACGGCTATGGAGGTCGGATCAGAGCCCGGACGGGTACGTGTCCGGCAGTGCTCATTAAGATATTTCCAATGATCCTTCAATTAGATCAGCCCGCGGCCGCTGCGCTTGAAAAGGGGCACAGATTGCGGATCTTGAACTCGAAAGGGGGACAGAATGAGCGACTATCGCACGTTTGTCGTGCCATATGACTTCTCGGTGCATGCTCGAGCGGCCTTGGATGTGGCTGCGGATCTTGCCCGTCGCCTGAGCGCGGACCTGCACCTCATCCACGTGGTGCAAATACCGGCCTACGACTACGCTTCCGGCCCCTACGGAGGAGCAGTAATGTCACCGCCAATCGACATGGCTGAAATGCGGGAGGGCGCGTTGAAATCGCTTCGCGATGTCGTTGCGGAGGTCGACGTTCCGGGCAAGGTGGAGCCCCACGTCGTCGAGGGGCCAAGCGTAGCAGAGATGCTCAGTGAGTCGGCCGCGAATCTCAATGCCGACCTCATCGTGATGGGTACCCACGGGCGCACCGGCCTGGCCCACGTATTCCTTGGCAGCGTCGCAGAGCGCACACTGAGAACGGCCCCCTGTCCGGTTCTCACCTTGCGGGCGCAGGAGGAGAGCCACGTAGGTTAGGTGCTGGCGGCATCGGCGTAGCGCGGGCGTGTGGACGACAAACGGTGCCAGTGAAGAAACTGCTCCAACAAGAAGAACGACGAGAAGCCGCGCGAGATACGAGATTCCATCGCTCTAACGCCACCTTCACAGGCCCCTCACCAACAGTTTACGTCGATACCCGATGTTGTGTCAGAAGGATTCAGCGACGGCGCGGGATTCAATATTGTGAACGATAGCCATGCCAGAGCGTACCCAACCACCTAAGCAACGGCCCGCAAACGCCGCGCCGTCCCGCCTCACGCTCATTGGGGTTGCGCTTGCCATCCTGATCTTCCTTGTCTTTCAAAACGTTGGAGATGACGGCCTCACCGAGATCACGTACTCGCAGCTAAGCCAGGAACTCGAGCAGGACAATGTTGCGCTGGCAGAAGTGGATCGCGAATCGGCGGAAGTGTCGGGGGAGTTGCGCCGCCCCACGACAATCGATGAAAGGGAGGTGACGCGTTTCCGAACCCAGCTGCCGTTTGACGACCCTGCTCCGTTCGTCGCACGATTGGAAGAAAAGAAGGTCCCAATTTCCGGAAAGAAGGGTAACGGCGCCTGGATGACGCTCCTGATGTTCACGTTACCGTGGATTCTCATCATCGGATTCTGGGTCTTCATTTCCCGGCAAATGCGCCAAGGGGGCCAGCGGGCGTTTTCGTTTGGCCGGATCAATGCGAAGACTTTGGCGGCCGAGCGGCCCGACGTCAGCTTCGACGATGTTGCTGGAGCCGACGAGGCAAAAGCAGAACTCAAGGAGATCATCGAATTCCTCAAGGACCCATCGAGGTTCCGGGCCCTAGGTGCGCGGCTGCCGAAGGGTGTGTTACTCATCGGCCCGCCGGGCACGGGAAAAACCCTCCTCGCACGTGCCGTCGCCGGCGAGGCGGAGGTTCCCTTCTTTTCGATTTCCGGCTCCGACTTCGTCGAGATGTTCGTCGGCGTGGGCGCCGCACGTGTTCGGAACCTGTTCGAGGAAGGAAAGAAAAATGCGCCGTGCATCATCTTCATCGATGAGTTGGATGCCGTGGGGCGGATGCGTGGCGCCGGCCTCGGAGGCGGGCACGATGAACGGGAACAGACCCTGAACCAACTCCTCGTTGAACTTGACGGGTTCGAGCCCAACACCGGCGTGATCTTGCTATCAGCAACGAATCGCCCGGACGTGCTCGATCCGGCGCTGCTTCGACCGGGACGATTCGACCGCCATGTCGTGGTCGACATGCCGGATGTCCGTGGGCGCGAGATGATCCTCAGAATCCATGCCCGCAGGATCCCACTGGCTGCCGACGTTGATCTCGGCGTGCTTGCACGTGGTAGCCCGGGACTCGCCGGCGCCGACCTCGCGAATCTGGTCAACGAGGCCGCGCTGCTCGCGGCACGGAATGGTAAGGACCAGGTCGACGCGAGCGATTTCGAAGACGCGACGGACAAGATCATACTGGGAGTCGAGCGGAAGAGCTTGGTGCTGACCGAAGACGAACGTCGCCTCACAGCTTATCACGAGGCAGGCCACGCGCTGGTCACCGTCCTCGTCCCGGAGCTCGATCCTCTCCACAAGGTGACGATTGTTCCCCACGGTCGCGCCATCGGCGTCACACTCTCGCTACCGGAGGAGGATCGACGAAGCTTCACCCGAGCATACTTGTCCGGCCGACTGGTGGTGGCGTATGGCGGGCGAGTCGCCGAGGAATTGGTCTTCGGACCCGAGAACATCACCACTGGAGCGGCGCAGGACTTCCAGCAGGCTACCGACCTTGCGCGCCGCATGGTCACGCAGTTCGGGATGAGTGAAAAGATCGGCCCCATCACCGTTGACGAGCAGGAGGAACTCATCTTCCTGGCAAGAGAAGTCGCACACCGGCACCACATCTCAGATCATACCGCGCAGATGATCGACACCGAGATACAACGCATTACCCGAAGCGCATATCGCGAGGCAACCAGCCTGTTGCAGACGCATATGGACGACCTACACGCGCTAGCCGCGGCGCTCTTGGAACGTGAGACGTTGAGCCGCGAAGAGGTGGAGTCCGTTATCGCGGGCACACCTTTGGCTCCCGTCGAACCCGAGCACGCGAGATCTCATACCAAGACGGACGAACCACCAAACACCTCCGCGTCGCATTCCACATCGTAGGCACAACCGCAGGCTCCGGGATCCGGACCATCGTTCTTTTGGGGAGAGCGCCGAAGGCGGGATTGTCGCAGATTCCATCATTCACCTCGACTCGATGTGGAGTTCACGGATTGACAGACATCTACCCGGTTGGCAACACGGATACGGGCACAGGTTCCCGGACCCCTAGAGCCCCCTCCATCCCTGCAGATGCCATTGGGTGAGGCCATTACGATGCTCGTCGATGCCTATGGCGGCCAGCTCTATCGACTGGGCCTGCGTTTCTGTGGAAACGCTGACGATGCGGAAGACCTGGTCCGCTGTCACGCACTCTTCGACACACTGGATCTTGCGCGCGACGTGTGTGTTCGAATGAACTCCGGAGACCTTCCACCCAAGTTGGAGACGCTACTCAAGGAACGGTACGCGTAAGTCGAGACTCACATGGGAATTCCACTCCGCGCTTCCGCTGCCGCAACCTCGAGATCCATGCTCCAAGCTCCGGCCCCCTTCCAAAGAATCAGCGCACTCATCACGATGACCAGGATAGGAACGACTGGTTCGCTCGGCTGAAGAGGGAACAACGTCGGATCGTCCACCACCAAATGCGTATAGGTGGCAACGATCATGATACCGATCACGGCGAAGCTCGCGAGCCGGGCAAACAAGCCCGCCAGCAACAGGCTCCCCAACGCAATCTCGACGAAAGGCACTGCCCACCGGGTCATGTTGTAGAACGGAAGGTTGGCGGCCAGTAACTGACCGGACCATGCGTCAGCTAACATCGGGACAAGCAGCTTCATCGCCCCCGTCATTACGAAAAGGACTCCCAACATCAGTCGGACGACGCCGGCGAGCCTGTCAGAACGCGTGTCACGAACCCAGTGTGGTATCATGGTCTCTTCCGCAGCCAATTCTCGGCCCAGGTCCGCCAACTCTCGGGCACCTGCGGGACCGCAAGTAACCGTTCGGCTTCATGGCGGTCCCGTGAATAGATACGAAACACGTCCCGGACGGTCAGATCATGATCCGGCCTGTCCGTCACCCGGACCTCATCCCCGGTGGCAAGGTCACCCTCGGTAAGGATTCGCAGGTATGCCCCCGGACGCAGTGCTTCGATAAAGCGCCGGGGAAAGTACTTATCGTCCATCCGAACGGCAAAACGCCAACACGGCACACGCGGCTCGGTGACCTCGAGAAGCGTGGTCCCAACCTGCCATTGCTCCCCGACGCGCGCGCCACTCACGTCGATCCCTTCGGTCGTGAGGTTTTCGCCAAACTCCCCGAATTCGATCGAACTGCCGAGCTGCTCTTCCCACCACCGAAAGTCCTCAATGGCGTAGGCGTAAACAGCTTTGTCAGGTCCACCGTGTGCCTTGCGATCTGCTTGGTCGTCTCCATCGAGGTTGACGCCTCGGACTCGGACACGGCCGTCAACTGGTGACTTCCAAATGGCGCTCTTTGCAGGCCGACCGTTGTATGCGAACTCCCTCACACCACCAACGTTGACCGAGAGGACTCTGCCGTCGACAATGGCCATAGGTGGGATACCTCCTCAGAATTGCACGTACACCTCTCGGCGTTCCTTCACCGCTCGGCTGGCGGCAGCCTGAAAAGCTGCACCTATCTCTTTTTCAGTCGCCTCGTTATCGATCGTGAAATCCGCCTGCGGGGACTCGGCGTCTGCCGATCCACCCATGGCGCATGTGACCTTGATCTCCATCGGTGTATAGATACCGAAAGTGAGGATCCCGACGAGTCCGTTAAGGAAGGTACGCTGGGTCTCGACCTTGGCGACACCGGACGTGCACTTGCTGGCGGTCTCCACGGTAGAGGGAGGCACCAAGCCGTAGATCCAGCTGTTCGCCCACGGCTCGTGTACCGTTTCAGTAGAAGGAGTAACACCCATGTCGATCGTCGCATGATGACACGCGGCGAGTACTACGCAGCATACGAGGAGAAGGGGTGCACGAAGCCGATACATACGACACCTCCTTAATAAAGTTGTAGTCTCGGTCGTGGGTGTAAGATACCACTCGTGGTACCAGCCGACGAGCGCCTCGGTTGCGGCTACGGCCCCACCGTCGGCGCGGAGGAAAACCCCCTGAGCGCCCGCAACCACTCCCGTGTGAGCAACTCCAGCACGCGGCGCCCCTTCTCCGCCGTCGCCAAGGTAGGATCCCCAGTAAGTCCGGTTGTGGAGTATTCGGGGTCTCTTGGATCTCGCGCGTAGAGACCGGGTTGATAGCCGGGATACGCGCGCGGAACCACGTCCTGTTCGGCCGGCTCAGCCCGGTCCATGTGCACGAGGTCCGGCTGCAGGAACAAATGGATGGAGGTTTCCAACTCGTCGGCGTGACCACCGCGACGCTGCACCTCTAGTTCTGCCACCTCGGGAGGTTCGAGATCATCCCATGAGAGCACCAGCACCGGCGTGCCGGTCTGGACTCTGATTTCGCGGGCGGCAATCGAGATGGGGAGACCTGTCGCTCGGCTGATCCCGGTATTGAGAAACACAATCCGCTGCGCGCCGGACCGAATGAGAGAGAGCGCGACCTGGTAGAGGTACTCCTGAAAGACGCCCGCATCGGCAACTTCGGTCCCGGGAAACTCGCGGAACGCAGGGAACCAACCATGCAAAATGGGCGGTGCTACGACCACTGGGAGACTGTCCACCGCCTGCCTACAGAGATATTCCATGACCACCGCGTCAGCGTTCATGGGAAGGTGCGGCCCGTGCTCTTTGGCCCCGGCGCCGAATGGAAGAATCACCAATGGAGCCTCACGTAGGCGCGCCTCTGCTTCAGGCCAGGTCAAATCACCGAGAAAGGCCCCTGGTGCTTGCGCCAACGCCGGCGTCGCAACCAGGATCAATAGCAAGGAGTATCGAGTAGGCATCATTGCAGTTATTTCCTTTAAAGAGATTGTTCCTGGCATAGGGGCGGCCAAATACCTTACTATGGATACGGTGGTTTTGAGAGTGCACGCATAGCCGGAAGGCGGAAGCAAATGAGATTGGTTCCCAGTACCATCACCCGTACGCGCAAGTTCGTCATGGATGTGGGACAATATGGTCTGATGTTCGGCCCATTTCGAAGGGCCTTGGTAGAATCGCGCGTCACTCATTGGGATGAACTGCAGCGCCTCATGTTGTGTTACTACGGCCGGAGGTTGTGGCAAGCGGGCTTCATCGCTGGAAAGGCTGGTAACCTGTCAGTCCGCGGCCGAGACCATGAGGAAATCTTCATCACGCCCCGTGGTAAGAACAAGGCTCGGCTCGCACCTTCAGACATCCACACGACGCGGCTCGATGACCCACCGTTCGAGCAGACCGAGGTCAGCGCCGAGTTTCCGATGCACCAGGCATGCTATCGCGCCAACGACGACATTGGTGCCGTCATTCACTCGCATGCGCCGGCCCTCACCGCCCTTGGCCTGCGCAACATGGCGGTACGCGATTGGCTTCCCGAGACCGCCGAAGCCATCGGCGGCGTCGGCATCGTACCGTTCCGGGAGGCAGGCTCCTTCGAGCTTGGAGGGATCGTTAGGGAAACCATGGAGAGCGGCGTGCGGTTGGTCATTCTCAAGGGACACGGCGTCGTGAGCGCGGGGACCAACTTGGCCGACGCTTTCGATCGCATGGAACTCGCCGAGTTGTCCGCTAAGACCGTGCTGCTCGCCGCCGGCTAGGGCGACACCGTGTACAGGCTCAAAACCGCCATCCGAACTTGATAAGTCCGAACTCCAGAGCCTGCCGAGATGAGGACGCGGTGGGATCTGCCGAAGAAGGAAACAACAGAACCAAAGACACTGGTTCGAACGTGAGGTAGAGCGATGTAGCTGCGGGTAGGAGCCGCAGGCCCAATGCCACACGCATCGTGAACCCAGCCCGGTCGCCACCACTCAATTGCGTTTGATATCCGGCCTGCACCACTGGGACGAGTTCGACAGGCTGGTCACCGATCTGGGGAACAGCCAACGCGATGGGGAGTTCGACACCGCCCATTACACGCATGCTCTCCTGTTGACGCTCGCCGAGAGCCTTCCCAACCCCAAGAGCTACTCCCCCCGTGAGCGCGAGAGCGGGCCCTGCACCGACGCGTGCCCTGCCGAACTGCGCTCCCACATCAACCTGAAAAACGGGCCGGTCGCCAAAGTCTAGTCCATTGGTCACCATCCACGCAGCTCGCACGTCCGCTCGTACCAACACACCATCCCTGGCGTCCGGCCGGGCGTGACCGGGCCCAACTATTGTTGCCTGCGCCTCCGCCTCGCCGGTCGGCAAAACGGCCGAGGCAACCAACACGGCAGCGAGCATGACCTTCATATCTGCAGCGCAACCGTGAACGTCGGGATCACCCCAAGCGTGCTGCCGTTAGAGGTGGTAGAACCGAAATCGAATCCTTCGAATACGATGCCGAACACGGAGAGGTCGAGTACCAGATGTTTTCCCAGCGCCCACATGACACCCGGACCCAAGTGAATTGACGGACGGGGCTTGACTTCACCATCGGGTTCGAACGTCGTGTCTCCGAGTAGCATCCCGGCCCCCGTACCCCAGTAGACCAGCCACGACCTGGCTACGCGAATCCCGACTGTGAACGTGACGTTCACGTAGACGAGATCCACGCGCCCGATTCCAGTCTGCTCCGTCACACACCCTTCCCATCCCGCTCGAAACCCGAACTGCACGCGTTCGACACCGGAAAAGGGAGCGAACCGGTGCCCGGCCCGGACGCCCCACCAATTGCACGAATCCAAGTCGGATTTGCCCTGGAAGAACCCACCGCCCATCACTCCGCCCAGCACGAACGCGCTGCCCCGCAATGGATCGTCTTGCGCAATGAGCTGGGGCACCGCCACGATCCAGAGCACTGCGACCATGGTGAGAATACGGTGTCGAATTGGGGTCACAGGCAGACGGCGCCTCGGCGTGGGGACGAAGCGAAGGTCGCGCTCCTACTGTGACGACGATATCGTCAAATTGAACCCATCAGGATCCACCAACCCAAAGCTCCGCGCTCCCCACGGCATCGTCACTGGCTCTGAAGCGAGGCTCCCGCCCCGTTCCTTGATAATCTCGGCCAACGCATCCACGTCTTGCGCCGTGGTGCAATAGACGCGGAAACCAACGCCTTTCGTCCGCTCGCGTCCCTTCGCCCAATCGTCCTGCATCAGCGCAAGGCTTGCCTGCCCCACCTTGAGCATGACACCCATCAGCCGTCCCTCGCGCTCCCAACGTTCCTCGACCGTGAAGCCGACGACGTCACAATACCAGCGCAGGCTCTCCTGCAGGTCGTTCACAGTAAACCCCGGTGACATCGTGCGGATTCGCAGAGTCTCAGGACGTTTGCGGACTCGCCGCGTCGCCTTCCGTTTCGCACCCATGATATCCCTCGGCTCTTGTAATGTGTTTCAAGATAGCGTGTATCCGGGCACGTTACCCCCCCATTCCCACCGAATCCCTAGTCGTTACAGTACCGGTATCACCTTCTATGTCAGGAACCGGTGGGGTTGCACACTTCGGCACGTGCTCCTGCGTAGCCGGGGCCGCACTCGTCGATCCAACAAAGATCGCGCAGATCTCGGTGAGAGAACCGTGTCCCACGACACCGGTCCAACCATCACCCGTCAACGCTATCGTCGGCCCGGTGACGCCAGTCGATACGCGAAACTGGCTAGGCGGGAAGGAAGTCGTGTAGGCCATGTAATCGAATTGATACGATTCCTGCTGCGTCGCAAGGTTCCGGAGATCCGCCTTCATGGTGGCCTGGATCGCCTTCTCCTTGGTAGCCGAGAACTTCGGGATGGCGATCGCCGTCAGTATCCCCGTGATGACGATGACGATCAGCAACTCGATCAACGTGAATCCACGAAACGCATTCCGAGTCATGCCTTCGACTCTACAGGTACGTTTCCGAAGCGCCACATGGCTGACTGCTGCGGCCAGACCGCTGAGCAACACCGACTGCGTCCGGATGATCGACACCACGCCAATATATCCCGGCGGTATCCAGGGCCGCAATCGGGGCCCGGGCACCCCCTGCCGTTTCGAGGAGAACGCCTCTCAGGCGGAGTCACCCGGTCCGATCGCGTTCCTCGACTTTATATCCGAGAGCATGCGCTCGGTAAAATCCACTCGCTCGTTCAATTCGGCGAGGTCGTCCCGCATCGAGCTAACTTCGTCGTATAGTTGCTGCACTGCCTCGGTTAGTCGCTCGTTATCGCCGCCCGGCGTTTCTCGCATTTTCAGCTGGTGATTGGACCATGTCTTCAGCCCCATGAGGCTGAAGAAGCCGATGATGGCAAAGATGGGAACGAATATTCCTAATACTTCTGGCCCCATGCTATTTCCTTCCCTTCCCGGTGGGGAGTAGGCACGCTACAGAGTGGTTCGTGGGCCCGGAACCCGCAAGAGGATCGAATCCTATTGTTTCTGGCCCTCTGTCTCGTCGTCGATCCACAGGTGCTCGATGTTCAAAAAGAGGTTTGTGTTGTTCTGCATT
>JBDHLU010000016.1:0-30175 GCA_039656555.1 Gemmatimonadota bacterium
GAACGTGATGCTGGGGTACTACGAGAGGCCCGATGCGACGCGCGAAGCGATCGATGCCGACGGATGGTTCCACACGGGAGACATCGGCGAACTGGATGATGGATTCCTTCGCATCACGGATCGGAAGAAAGACATTATCGTAACCGCCGGCGGGAAGAACATTGCGCCGCAACCCATCGAGAACAAGGTCAAGGCAAACGCGTTCGTCTTGAACGCCGTCATGGTCGGAGACCGGCGCCGGTTCCCCATCATGTTGGTCGTCCCAGACCAAGAGGCGGTGAAGCAGTGGGCCGGCAAACGCAATCTCACGGTCGATCCGGCCGACCTACTAAAGATGCCCGACGTGGTAGCCAAGATCGAGACAGAAGTGATGGGCACCCTGCGCGACCTCGCCTCGTACGAGATGCCAAAGAAGTTGCTGCTACTCGATCACGATTTCACGATCGAAGGCGGTGAACTCACCCCGACGTTGAAAGTAAAGCGGCGTATTGTCGAGGAGAAATACCAGGCGCGGATCGACACGCTGTACGAGGCTTGAGCCTACCGGCAATTCTCGCCGACGGTCACGCCGGCCCCAGTAACCAACGTGTCTACTCCCTCAGGCATCGGTGCATTGTCGAGCGCAACCAGCCGCCGCCCCCGCCGCAAGACACGGGCAGCATCCCTCAACCACGGTGCGGTTGTGTACTCGGCACCGACAACCACGCCGCGCGCAACGCTGTTCCGCAACGGAATCATTGCTTCTGCATACAAACACGACGAGTCCTTCGCATTCTCCGCCTGCGGATCGTTGACGGTGACCATGTGCACGCCCGACTGCAGTGACGCTAGTTCCTCCGCGAGAACCGCCGCGGAACCAAGGAGCACGACGTACCCACCGGGTCCTGACAAGTCGAGCAGCGCCCGAACGATGTCGGCGGAGGGGGCGGCTCCGGGAGCATCGGGGAAGGGAGGCTCACCAAAACGCACGATCCCGCTGGCGATGGCAAACTCCGTACGGCAGATAGGACACGCCACCATGCCGCGGACCACCATCCGATCGACGATTTCGTCGGGGATGAGTACGCAATGTGCCTGTTCGTCATGGCCTACCGGACAGGCAAGATGCTCGGCCAGTTCGATAAACACCGCTAGATCTGCGCCGAACCCCCGTGCGCAAGTCGGAGAAATTCATCACGGGTGGTGCCGTCGTGGAAGCACCCACGAAGAGCGCTGGTGACCGTCTTCGAGTGTTGCTTCTGCACACCCCGCATCATCATGCAGAGATGCAAGGCTTCGATCACGACCCCAACGCCACGGGGAGCCAAAACCTCCATTATCGCATCCGCAATCTGATCGGTGAGTCGCTCCTGGAGTTGAAGCCGCCGCGCAAACACGTCGACGATGCGTGGGAGCTTGGAAAGCCCCACGATTCTTCCATCGGGCAGGTATGCCACGTGCGCTTTGCCAATGAAAGGGAGCATGTGGTGTTCACAGAGCGAGTAGATCTCGATATCGCGAACCAAGATCATGTTGTCATGGGGTTCGTCAAAGATCGCATGCTGGACGATGTCATCGACGGATTCGTCATACCCGCGCATCAGCCAGCGCATCGCCGATGCGACCCGTTCCGGCGTACGGATCAGGCCCTGACGGGTAGGATCTTCACCGAGCAGCTCGAGCTGCCGACGCACCAAAGATTGATATTCCTCAGAATCAGGTTGTTGTATTGAAACGACCTGCGAGTCCTTCGG
The DNA here is from genome assembly GCA_039656555.1 of Gemmatimonadota bacterium. GTDB lineage: Bacteria > Gemmatimonadota > Gemmatimonadetes > Gemmatimonadales > GWC2-71-9 > CAMYLY01. The sequence continues at coordinate 1,734 of JBDHLU010000016.1, forward strand.
GGTAGTCACGGGCAACTCCTTACGACATTCGGGCCTCTGGCGCGATCGCGCCTCCGGGCGGGTGTTATTTCAAAAAAGAAACGGGAACGAAGAGGATTATTGAAGCCCAACGCACACATGAATCCGCGCCCTAGCAGCAACTGCTGCCTTCCCTCTCGGGCCTGGCATATGCCACCGCACCCGGGCACGCCGTCGGACTTGTTGGCTCAATAATGTTACTCTTCGCTCCCGTACCTCTATTAGCAATGTGTGGCAGTACCATGGAGGCGTCAAGAAATGAACGTACCGTTACTCGTTGGCGTGGCGAGCCTGGCCATTTGGGTAATACTCGTATTCGTGGTTCAGGTTGCAGCGGGGTGGATCCACATTCCACTGGTCCTCGGCGTACTCGCGCTGGTCAAGGCGATCGTGGAAGGAAGTCCGTCTAAATCTCCCAGTTCGAAAACATGACGTGACCTGCGGGTAGTTCGACCTCAGACCATCCATCTAGCGTCATGCGCAGATCGGTCCATCGCACGCTATACCCGTCTTTAACCAGTTGTTGGTACGCGGCTGGGTACGCGGTCTGACACCGTACCGCGACCTTGCGCAAGTGGCGCTCCGCCGCACATGACTCGAGGATCACCATCAGACGGGAAAACACCTCCGCGCTTTCCGCATACAACTTGAGGACGCGTAGCTCGTCGGAGGGTCGTACATCGGCAAGCGGCGCCGAGTGATACAACGCGAACCCACGAACCTCACCACCCTCTTCCATGACAACGGTGTCACCAATATCCAGTTCCGACGTCAATTCGATCTCTCTCGAGAAATCGCAGCCCGGGGCGAACGCGTCCAAGCGCTCACGGCATCCCGCCAGCAGTTCCGCCTGCCGCTCGGGCAATCCGGCTCCAAACTGGGCGAATTGCCCGGCCACCCCGCGATGGACTTCGCGCGTCATGGTAATGGTGAGATGTTTCGGAAGAAATCCGAGACGACCATAGAATCCGATATTATCCACTGTCCGTGGCATCGTTTCGAGGCCGATGGTGGTCACTTGTTGTTGCTTCAACCATTCCACCGCCGTCTCGACGATCATGCGGCCGATCCCCTCGCCCTGCCGATCGGTGCGCACCGCGAGGGGGCCCATCCATCCCTCGGTCCCGGAGCGGTGCACGAAATTGAACGCCACCATGTTCCGTTCGGCATCATACCATGTCATCGCCCCCCCATCCGCATCACGAATGGCATAGTGCCAGATAGCGGGATTGAGTTGCGGAACACGGACGCCCACTAGGCCATCACGGCGATACCGATCGGTGAACGCCTCTGAGAAAACCCGGTTGAGGGTCGATACGTCCTCGAGCGAGATTGTGTTGGGACCATCGATGATCCGTTCAGGCCGCCACATCAGTCGTCTGATCCTCCGTTACTACTGCCGCGCCGCGTTGCTGATCGAGTTCGACGCGAAGGACGCGATCGACACCGTCGCGCACCGACTCGATGTGCGTGATCAGCACCACTTGTGGGAACCGATCGGCCAGCGCACGTAGCAACTCGATCACGCTCGACCGGCGGTGTTCATCCAAGGAACCGAAGATCTCATCCAGTACCAAGAGTGACAATGGTTGGCCTGCGCGCTCCGCCACCATCTGCGAGATTGCGAGGCGCAACACCAAGTTAGCGATGTCCTCCTCGCCTCCGGAAATGACCTGCTTGGCGTGGCCTTCTTCGATGATCAGAACCTCATACTGCTCGTCCAATTCGAGCTCGTGGTAACGGCCGTTGGTAAGGGTGGCCAAGAAATCCGAAGCCCGCTCTGACAGTTCGGGCCGCATCTGGGTGTTGAGTTCCAATCGCAACTCGTGCAGTGATCGATCCAACTCATCATGCAGGTCGATCTGATAGGTCAGCTTCCGGATCTGTTCCGCACGCTCCTCTCGCTCCCGCACCCGTATCTCCGTCATCTCCACGGCCGCCTTGGCAGCCTTCAGGTCGGCCTCCAACGAGGCTATCGAGATCTCGGCATCACGCACGGCTTCTTGTGCCGCCTCATGCCGGCGGCGGGCGGCGTCGTACTGCTCCTCGCTGAACCCAAGGTCGGCGATCGCGCGGGTCAACTGGTCCAACAACGCCTCCCTTTCGGACGCCAGTCGCTCCGCGGTCTCGGCCTCGCCCACCAGGGCCTGGGCCGCACTCGCCTTGACCTCGAACCCGGCGGCGGATTTGACGATCGGATCCAGCTCGCGGAGTTCACCGCGCACGGCGTCGTGACGCTCGCTGTCGTAGCTGTCCGGCAACTTCGCAATCGACGCATCGATCTGGGCATACCGAACCTGCAGGCGTTCACCTTCGGATCGATGATTCGCGGCGTCTTTCACACGGTCTTCGCAGTGCGCAACGGCCTGAACCGCCTCTTCTAGCTGTTTCGCCGCCTCATGCGCCGTCGCTTCGGCAGCTTTCGCCTCGTCCGGGGGTTCTTCCAACTGCTCCAGACGCCGCTTGAAGAACTTCCCGCGCACTTCCACTTCTTCGAGTTGGTGGTTCAGCGTTTCGACCATCTGGGTATACACTTTCCCCAACGGCCTCTCGCACACCGGGCACATGCCCTCCGGACCTGCCGCCACTACGCTGTCGCGGTTGGCCTTGAGATCGAGGTATTGATCTCGCAGGCTCAGCCGCTTGGTCTGTGCGTCTTGCTTGTCACGTACCCAGACAGTGCGGGTCTCCTGCTCGGTCCCTTCCGCGTCTTCCCATGCCTTTCGGCAACCCTCGAGCCCGTGCTGTGCGTCTTTTAGGGCGCCCGCAACATCCCCTAGGGTCTCGAGGCGTTCGCCCTCGCGCTGTTCTTGTTCTTGCAGTTCTTGGCGCTGCCCCACCAAGGATCGGCGTTCGCCGGCTGTACGCGCCTCGTCTTCCAGGCGTTCCAACTCCTCGCGCAGCGGCGCCACTCGCGTCAGCGGCTCCGCCAGTTCATCGAGTTGCGTGCGCGCAGCCATAGCCTCGGCGAGGTCGCGATCCAATCGCACGAACTCTCGCCGGGCCTCGATGACGTCGCGATCCGCCACCCGGCGGTCGGAATCGAGCGAAACCGACGACTCCCGTTGCTTCACCGCCGTGGTCCACGCCGGCCCTTCGGCATCGAGCCTTGCTTGCGCCTCGGCGTGAATAACGCGGGTCTTGTCGAGGGCCTGCGTCGCATCATCCCGTTGCGACCGTACCCCTTCGAGTGCCGCATTGAGTTCATTCACATCGGCGAGCCCCCGCTCAAACCCCGCGTGTTCCGCCCGTAGTTCCGACCGCCGACTGCGAACCTGGTCTTGCGCCAGCTTGAGTTTTTCGTACCCGAGCACTCGCGACAGGAACTTGGCGCGATCGGTGGGGCCCATGGCCGCCATGACCGCCAGTTCTTTCTGACCCGTGAAGTACGTGTTGAAAAACTCCTGCCGGGTCATGCCAAGCGTGCGCTCGATCCGTGCGCTGACTTCCTGGTGACTCGTCACGATCGGCGCGTCGAACCGATCTTGGTAGAGTTCGGCGCTGTACATGCCCCGTACTACGCGAAACTCGTGCGCGCCAAGTGCGAAATCGACCTCCACCCTCACCGACGCTCGCGCCGGCGCACGATTCCACCGAATCGTGTCCCTGCTGCCCCGCGCCGCAGAATTCCCGTAGAACGCCCACGCGATGGCCTCGAGCAACGTCGTCTTCCCGGTTCCGTTCGGCCCGATGATCGCGGTGATGCCCAGGCTGAGCGTAATCTCGGTATCGGCGTGCTGCCGAAAATTCACCAAGCGCAAGCGATGCAGCCGCATCGCCTACGAGCCTTCGTCGATGTGATCGACGCGATCCATGTAGGTGCCGGCCAACTCTACCAGTTCTCGGCGATCGATCGACGCCTCGAGCGGACGGCGCTCGAGAAAATCGGAGAGGACCTCGCGAAGGGTCTGACGCTTCCCCTCCGCGGCGATGCCGATGGGTCCAGTTGGCGGCGGCCGTCGAAGATCCAGGTGGTAATGGAGGGCTCGCGCCTTGATTTCCCGTACCGTGGCGTGGTCGAGATCTCGAGACGTGGCCCGCTGGACGTCGTAGACGACCTGCCGCGCTACTTGGTCCGCGACACCACCCTGCAAGCCGTCGATCCGCTCGGCGATCGCGACGTTCAAGTCGTCGGCCGAGAGCCCGGCGCCTTGAACCGGGGCCAGGTCGAAGAAGTGCCGGGCAAGCTCAATAGGTCGAAATTCGACCTTCGGTGTTCCACTCGACAATTCCACCAACAACCATCCCTTGGCACCTTGGCGCCCTTCACGGGCTTCGTCCTTGAGTTCTCCCCAAGGATTGGGCGTCACGTACTCGAGGGCGCCGGCGTACCAAGCATTGTCGCGCACCATGTGTGCAACATGGAAGTGGCCGAGAGCGATATAGTCCCATCGATCGGCATGTAACTCAGCGGGCTCCAACACAGCCCCACCGTATTCGACCGACCAGCTATTCGTCGGAAGGACGCCCGCTACCTCACCGTGGGTTACCGCGATGTGATACCGACAGTCGCCTTTGGGAAGCAGCGTCGGGCGCCGATCGTGCTTCCATGCCGCGTGCGGAACGCACGTTACGGCAGCGTCCAGGTTCTCGAAGGAAAACGTCTTAGGCTCGTCGAACACGACGTACACATGCTCGAGCGCCTCGAACAGTCGAAGGATCGTCCCGGTTTCCACCGACCTAGGCGTGTCGTGGTTGCCGGCCACGATGATGAGCGGCACGTCCGGCAAAGCAAGCCTGAGTTTCCGAAACTGATTGAATGAGTGAAGAATCGCCGGGTTGGTAGGCCGCACAGAATGAAATAGATCGCCCGCGATAACTATCAGGTCAGGCCTGGCCGCGATGACATCATCGATGGCGGCTCGAAACGCCGAGGCAACATCGGCTTCGCGCTGGTTGATCCCCTGCGCATTCAGTCGATGATATTGCCGAAACCCAAGGTGGACGTCGGCAAGGTGAGCGATTCTCACGTCCCCGGCTGTACCTGCGTTTGCACGGTCGTGTCCACTATCCCCAACTCACGCATAGGTGAGTCCGGCATACCATTGATGTGGGTCGCCACACGGATCTGAGTCCGGGCAGACTCGGACACAATCGTTCGCCAACCGCTGGACCAAATCATCGTGCCAAGGATCCCTCCACTCGTGCGTCGGACTCCCCCATCGTCCAAGTGCTGCACTTTCGCGCGGAACGTCCCTACAAAGCTCAGGTAAGCCAACGTATCGCGGGTGCGGGGCACGATACTGTCGACCGTAAACTCGATCCGGCTACTCACGGTATTGCCGAGCCCATCCAATGTCCGAATCGCGAATGCTCCGATCGCCATCTCGATGTCCTGGTGCCACTTCCCTCCCGTTCGAACTTCTTGGGTAGGCAGTTCGAGACCAGGAAGACCGTTGGCCAGGTCGATGAGCAGTCCGTGACCGGGATTCACGGCCCTCGTTCGCGCATCGCCCATTCGCATCCGGCGATCGACGTCTACTTGCACCCAGAGCGAATCCAGCCCGCCGACACGTAGCTCTCGCCACGGCTCCCCTGCGTCACGGGCCCGCGAAATCAGTGAATCGAATGCGAGGTGAATGACCGGCTCACCAGTAACCCCATTAACAATGACCTGCCGCATCCCGCCGAGATGAGCGGTCTCTTGAAACACCGGCGGTTCCATTACTCCAGATTCGACGTCTCGACGTTGCAGTGCCAAAGTCGTGCGCGTTTGGAACAACCGGTGAATCTCCAGGCCGGGAACCGGAAGTACGGCGAGTTGCACGGCCTGTTGGCCCACTGCCGCATTGGGAACGACGGCAACGATCACAGCGACCATCAAGCGATGGATCACGGGCGGACCTGAAAACGTGAAACCACATCTGAATCGACCGCGAGCACGGTCATTGGCTCTTCACCATACACGAACACGCGGACTCGCATTGTCACATGGGTGTGTGATGATCCTGACACGTACGCATCCCACAACGTCGACCAAATCAGCACGCCGTCACTCGTGCCCCCAATAGTCACACTCGAACTTGCCACGTCGGACGGTACGGTGCGCATCACCGGCACGATCACGCCCTGATAGCTCATGAACGCGAGCGTCTCCCCACCTCTTGTCAAAACGCTGTCCAAGACAAACGTCGCGTTGACGCGCAGTCGGTCGCCTATTCGGGCCTCAGGAACTTCGATTTCAACTTTGGGAATCGCGGCGTAGATCAATCGGACGCCCAAAGGGGTCGTCCATGTCTGGGAGCGATCGATGGGTGGCTCTGGCAGCGGCGCCTCGGTGCCACCGGCAAGTCCGCGGAGAAGCTGCCCCGCCTCGGGCACTGCAGACAGCACGTTGAGCCGATCATCGACTCGAACCGTGGAACGGCGTGGTTGACCAAACGGCGCCTCAGCCGGCTCCCATTCTCCTCCGTCTCGCCGAACCCGAACCGTGACAGAGTCGCGCACCATCTCGACCGCCAATACGCCGTTCGCCTCGCTCGCCATCCGCCTGGTCAAGCTCTCGCGTCCATCCAATTCGACAACCAACACCTCGTCTCCATCCATGCCACGAGTGACCGTCGTCGTCGCGGCGGTCCACACATGCATTCGGTACGCTGACCCGATGCCGGGCGAATACCGCAGCAGAATTTGCCCATCGAGAGCACCGCTGGTTGCCACAAAAGCCACCGTCATCATGGTGATGACATGCCCATCACGATGCATAGGGATCGTCCGTGACGCGCAGCGGCGTCACCGGCTCGTTGCCACGCCCGGTTGGCTCTCGACGCACCACCTTGGGAAGCGATGCCGTGAAGTAGCTGAGAACGTCCTGCGGGTGCGTTCGTTTGGTCGCGAGGAACGCGCGCCGTACGTCGAGTTCATGGTGATCTACTATGAGGTCCCGCACTGCTGCCGGGGCAATCGAACGATCGAGCGCCGTGAGTTGGCGAACGATCGCGTCTTGAAACGAGATGTCCACTTGGGGCGGGAAACGCTTGATGCCCTCCGGCCCACTGAGCACGGCCGGGCGCGGGAATCTTACGAACACCGCCTGGGTAAAGTGCGGATGACGCACCATCAACTCGCCCTTGGGCATCGTGGCCAGCTTGATCTTCGTGGCCTGAGAAAACACTTGATATCCGGGCGTAGCGAGTTCGTCCATGTCCATGCGGCCAAACATGGCGGTTCCTGCGTTCCCCACGACGCGTCGGTGAATCTGCGATCGGAACTGTTGCGCCGCGAAAAGGACCAATCCCAGATACCGACCGCGCTCGGAAATGTCGAGCAGCATCTTCCGCACGTAGGTATCCGGCCCGTCCGACGGCGCGTACTTGTTCAATTCATCGACGAACACGATGATATGGTCGACACCCAATTCTCGGCGCTCGAGGTGTTCGCGGAGCCTCGACACAACGCGCGTGAACACGAGGTCCTGCCCCAATTGATCCATCCCGGCCACATCGACGACATAGACGCCACGATCTTCGAAATCTCCAAACGGGAGATCGCTCACCGAGCCATCGTCGGTGACGAGCCCCCGGCATCGGGTCGAGATATTCAACAGGCGGTTCCGGACCTTGCGGATCGTCGCGATGTGGTGCGTGCGCCAGATGTCGCCGCGCCCTGCCAGTTCTAAGCCGTCGAAGATCGCGCGGAACAGACGCTCGAGATCCGCGAAGCTACTAACACGATGCGTGTTGCCCCACTCGTCGCGGAACTCTTTGTCGACGACCCGATCCGCCAGAAAGTCGAGGAACGCATCGGACTTTGCGTCGATGTCGTCGCGGCTCAACAACACCTCGTGGTAATCCAAGACTTCCCGGAGCCCCCACACCAACGGGGTCACCGAACCGATGAGGTCTTCGTGCGTGCGCAATGTGTTCAGGTTCGCGCCGTCCGCCTTGAACGGCGCGTAATAGTGTACCGGATCGAACGGAACCGGATCGATGCCCAATACATCGTACATCTCTCGATCCTCTTGCCCGAGTTGGGCCGGTTGATCGAGGAAGCACAAGTCCGGACCCTTGACGTTGAAACAGATCGCCGCGACCGATCCCTTGTCCTTCGGAAAATGTTGGAAGATCGAGGAGAGCACGAACTCGACCGCGGACGTCTTCGTGGCCAAACCGGAGACTCCCGAGATGTTCAGGTGCGCTGATTCCGGACCGAGGACAAAATCGGCATCCATGAACACCGGAGCCTGTAGGCCGGCCGCTCGGTACACTCCGATGGGAATACCGGTCGGCGATTCCGAACGCACGAACCCATCCATCCTGAGCGCCATTTCGACGTCGGCGACGTCCGCCACACGGACCTCAGCCAGCGGGACGGGTTGTAGTGGCTCCTCTGGGACGTGACGCAGTACCGCCGCCGTCCACAGCCTTATCTCGGCGCGGTGCGTCGGCGCCGTCAACCCTTTGGGATCACCCTCGGCGGCCACGACCTCATGAAGCGGCGACGCAAGATCGGAATACGCCTTCGCGTCGGTAACCACGGCGTAGACCGTCCGACCGCCCTCGCCATCGACCCGCACGATGGCGCCAATCCCAAGATCGGTGTCCGTCGCAGTCCAGAAATGAAATTGATGGGGACTCGCCGGTAAGGCCTCGGTGGCAATGACACGTCCGACCGTACGGCCATTCTCAAACTTGATCACCACCAGCTCCCGAGTTGGGCTCGCAAGTACGTCTCAACCTGTTGAATCGGATAAAACAGCCGGTCCCAACGGCCGTCAGGCGCCGACAGCGGGGCACGCTCGGCCAGCATCCAGCGGCTTACCTGTGAGGCCGTTGCCACCGTCGCCTCGGTCGACGGTCGTTCGATTCGCACTAGGCCATACAGCAGTTCCCGCTCTTCCCACGGCCACAACCGAAGATACCACGAAAACACGCTGCCGTGGGACAGACTTCCCCGCCGAAATACGCTCGTGCGGTGCCCAAACGGGAGCGTCACCGCGACTTGCAGATCGGCACCTTCCAAGAACTGGGTTTCGTGGCTCTTGATCAACCCGAGTATCCGCGCATCGGTGTCTTCGAACGACTTCGCCACCTTCGAAATGCTGCCGTCCACGACGAGCCAGGTGTCCCGACGCTGTACGAGATGCCTCTCGATCAATGCGGTCTCGAGTTGATCGCGTCGTCGTTCCACGACCAACGCCGCTTGCCGTACGTCCATGATGGGATGGGCTCGGTCTTGGGCCCCCGAATCCACGATGCGTAGACCTATGCCGGTGAGTATCGCACGCTGCTCCTCGGTCAATCGACCTAGCGCGGTTACCAGAAACTCATCGGTCGCTTGATCCACGACCACCAACTCCCCCGCGACACGCTTTACCACCGCCGCTGCGACATAGCCACGCACGATCGGCTCGACGCCAATCCGGGCCTCGACCGCGTAGCGCTGAATGCCGTCGACGAACGCGACCGTTTCCGGAACACCGCCGGCGTCACCGACCTCAATGCTATTGATGTTCTGCGATTCGACCGGATCGGCAGAGCCGAAGGGTTTGGATACCGGGGGGCCGACATGGGTCAATGTTGCGGCCGGACCGATGGTCCCACCGGCACGGAGCACCGCTTCGCGAAGGCGGTGACGGACGGACGCCGTCAGTCGCGCACCGTCAGCCGGGCGGTGGGCACGGTGGAACGTCGATCAACCAAAACCCGGCGAGGTCATCGAACCGATCCAGTTCGAGCACCAATCCATCGGCTACCGCGACACGGTCCTTCGCCCCGAGCTCACCAACTTGGAAATGCACAATGGCTCCATCAGGGCTTTTCCGACCCGCAATGGGAACATCGATTTCCATAATCCCGATCCCGGGCTGTGACGGTCGTGCGGAAACAACGAGCCTACCTTGGCGATCGGGCTCGGGACCCTCGAGATCTTCCACAACCCGCATTGCCGGCCACACCACGACCTCGATCCCGACGAACACGCCCAGCTGCACATCGAGCGTCAACACCGCCCCACGCGCATCTTCAAACTCGATCGAACCAGTGTAGCCCCGAGCCCCGTCGACCCCGAGGATCTTTCCTGACAGGATCTCCGTCCCGGGCTCCCACACGAACTCCAAATCCGGAAGGTCACCGGCCAACTCTTCTATCTGTCCGCCAAATCGCATCGGTTAACCTCTCAGAGCTGCGTTTTCGAGCGCACGAGCAAAATCCGCAATCCGAGTCAACGCTTGCTCCAGTGCCTTGTCGGACGCGGCGTATGAGAGCCGCACCCACCGGTGATCGCCGAAGGCTTCGCCGGGTACCAGCGCGACCCCTTGGTCTTGCAAGAGCCGCGCGCAAAACTGTGTCGCTCCTGCCATCTCCGGGTTGAAGAATCCATCCACCCGAAAGAAGAAATAGAACGCACCAAGCGGTTCAACGAACTCGACGCCGGCCAAATGCTCCCGAAAGAAATCCACCACGCGGTCGCGGCGGTGGCGGAAGGCGTTCACCATTCGGGCCACGTCTTCCTCGACCCGTTCATCGGAGAGTGCCGCCGTCGCCGCCCACTGGGATGGCTGTGAGGCACCACTCGTCATATGCGACTGCAAACTGGCTATCGCTTTGGAGACGGGCCCCGGCGCTACCGACAATCCGATCCGCCACCCGGTCATCGCGTACGCCTTGCTGACCCCATAGATGACCACAACCCGTTCCAGCAGTTCGTCCGGCATGTCGAATACGGACGGAGCCGGACCTGACCCGAAATGGATGCGCCGGTAGATCTCGTCGGCAATCACCCAGATGCCGTGGTCGCGCGCCCACTCGAGAATCGCCTTGAGTTCGGCTCGGGTGTAAACGGCACCGGTGGGATTGACCGGCGAACACAGGATCAGCCCTCGCGTCATCGCATCGCGTGAGGCCTCGAGTTCCTTCACCCCGACCTTGAGGCTCCACTGAAGATCGCCCGGAACGAGTTCCGGAGTGGCACGCGCCAGTCCGACCATCTGCTCGTAGGACACCCACGCGGGCGCCGGGATCAACACGCGGTCGTTCGGACCGAACAGAACGAAACACGCATTGAAGAGGCTCTGCTTGGCACCGGTCGAGACCACGATGTTGTCGGCGTTGACCGCCCTCCCACCCGAAAGCAGGGACAGATGCCTCGCGGCGGCCGCGCGCAAGTCAAGCAATCCGGGATTGGGAGGATAGTGGGTGTGACCGGCTTGAATCGCCTTGATACCGGCTTCAGCTGGGATCCGTGGCGTATCGAAATCGGGTTCTCCGGCCGAAAGATCGATGATGTCTTCGCCGGCGGACCGTCGTCGCTGCGCATCCTGACTGATCACAAGCGTCGCCGACGGTTTCAACTGCTCGATGTTCTTCGAGAGCCGGATGAGTGGCGTTGCGGAATCTGTGCTCACCGAGGAATCACTCCGTAGCGTTTGAGAATTTCGACCGTCTTCGGTATCGGGAGAGCCTCGGCTCGTCCTCGGTGCCCGTCGACAGTGGTCGCAAAGAACAGGGAATTATAGATCGCTTCTTCCGTCGCTTCGATCACTGCCTGGAATAGGGGGCTCATCCGCCCGTTGGGGACGAACGGCCCTTGGCCGGCTACACGCCGCGTCGAGAATGCGATTACGAAATCACCCGAACCGTTGGTCATCGAACTCCCCGTGCGGGCCAGACCCGCTAACGCTCGACGCCCGAGGCGCTCCACGTTACGGTGTTGGAGTGGAGCGTCGGTTGCCACGACGATCATGATACTACCGTCGCCATGGTCGACCTGATCGGGTGACGGAACACCCGAGTCGCCGGGAATACTGCCCCGCAGATAGTAACGCCCGAGCTCCTCCCCGACCGGCGCACCATCGATCGTGAGCACTCCTCCGAAATTGGATTGTACGAGGACGCCCACCGTCCAACCGCCTAGATCCTCCGGCAGCCGGCGGCTCGAGGTCCCAATCCCGCCCTTCCATCCAAAAGCCCGGGTTCCCCGCCCGGCGCCGATACTCCCCTGCTCCACCGGCCCCGTCTGGGCCGATTCGATGGCCTCCAAGACATGTGCCTCCGTCACGGGCCGACGCCGTATGTCGTTCAGACTCCCGTCATTCGTTTCGCCAACAACTGGGTTTGCCGACCGCACGTTTTCGTTTCCGGGAAGCGACAACAGATAGGTCAACACCGCGTCGGCAACGCGCGGGACGCACAGTGTGCAGGTAAGAACGATGGGTGATTCGAGCTCGCCCAGTTCCTGCACCTGGGTCGACCCGGCGAGCTTACCGAAAGCGTTTCCGATCACGACCGCCGCATGGACCTTGTCCTGGAACACGTTGCCGCCGTGAGCCAAGATGGCGGTCACGCCGGTATTGATACTGTCCCCACTGGTCACCGTGACCTGCCCAACGCGAACGCCCTCCACGTCAGTGATGGCGTTCCAAGGTCCGGTCGGCAACACCCCGACGATCACGCCGAGTTCGCGAGCGCCTTGGCGTTCCTGAGCTGCGAGCATCGTCGGAACCCACGCCAGAACACAAACCGCCAGCCACAGCCGAACTTGTTGGGAGCCCATACCAGCGAACCTCTCCCGTCTCCCCCGGAGTGTCAACGATGCTACCGATTGCGCCCGGGCTGGCGCTCGACTACGATCCGTCCGCCGGAGGACGGCGTTTCTTTGACAAACGAGGTAGCTGTGCGCTGGAGTTTTGACCCTGGATTCGATGCGGCCAGCAAGGCCGCACTCGAGGCTGGCAAGCCGCTGGTGTACGAATGCGCGCCCGCCGTGTGGATGGCCGCGCCATTGTTCCGTTCCTTCGAATCCAAGAGCGCACAGGGCTGCCACACCCTGGTCCTCGTTCCCGATTGCGGGATCGTGCCCGAACTGGCGGCCTACCTGAACGCCGACCGCCACACCGGCGCGCCCGATGAAGCAGCGGAGTACGTGCTCCCGGCCAGCGGACTCGCTCGCGCCGCGGTCGCCCTGCGTACCCAATCTGCCCCCGTGCTGGTTGCAACCCCGGATGACGCGTACGCCCTCCTCACCCGGTCCGCCTTCAAGACAGACAACATTTCCCGCACGGTCCTAATGTGGCCGGAGCTCTTCACACCTGCCGAGGGGAAGCCCGTAGAACTCCTGCTGGGAGACTTGGGTAGCGCTCAGCGAGTGATCGTGACGGAGGACGCCCCAGGCGTTTCGGCGCTGACCGAGCGGTACGCGCGGCGGGCCCCAACGATGCACGCGGTTTCGCGCCCCGCAGGGCCGGGTGCCGGGATACGAGGCGCGGTGGTGGCGGCCGATCGCGTGTCAGCGGCGGTGGTCGCCGTACTCGACGCCTTCGCGCCCCGGAACGCGCTCGTCTGGGACCCCTTTCCTAACGCTCGTGCCAGGTGGATCGACTATGAGGCTGATCCCACGGTCGAATTGGTCACCGGCGAGCCCCCAAAATCGCGCGCCGAGGTAGTAATCGCCACGGATCTGCCATCTCCGGACGTCCTGGACATGCTCCGCGACCTTGCTGACCGTGTGGTCGTGTTGCACCGGCCCTACCAGGTGGGATCGCTCGGGCGGATGTCCGATCCCGTTCGCGAGATCTCCGTTTCCCCCGAGGCCGACCGCGCCCGCCGAGCTGCGATCGAGCTCCGAACGGACCTCCGATCGCAGCTCGGCAGAGCGGATCTGACGGGGGAAATGCTCCAACTCGCCCCACTGTTCGACGAGTACGACCCCGCCGCCGTCGCCGCTGCGTTGGTACGCCGCAGCGGCGGCGGCGGCGGGGTCGCACCAACCGGAACGAGCTACCCCAGCTGGGTGCGGATCCGGTTGGATCTCGGAAAACGGGATCGGATCAAGGCGGGCGATATCGTCGGTGCCTTGATCAATGCGGCGCATACGCCCAAGGATCACGTGGGCCACATCGACCTTCGGGAAACGTTTACGGTGGTCGAAGTGCGCACGGAATCGGCCGAAGCCGCGTTTCGGGCACTGGGTGAAATCACCCTCCGGGGCCGACCGGCCAAACCGCAGATCGACTAACCGCTGATTGACACAAAAAATGGCGCGGGCGCGATTTCGCTATAGCGAAGTCGCGCCCGCGCCCGTTGGTTCCGAAGGACGGGGAACTAGCTGTTCAGCGCGTCCTTCAATGCCTGACCGGCCTTGAACGCCGGCAACGTAGCGGCCTTGATTTGAATAGTGGCACCGGTGCGCGGATCACGACCTTCTCGCGCCGCACGTTTCTTGGCCTGGAAACTACCAAAGCCCGTGATTTGCACGCGGTTGCCCGCCTTCATCTCGCGCGCAAGCAGTCCTGAATCACCGAACAACGCTTCAATCGTTCGTCCGGCGTCCGCCTTGGAGAGGTTCACCTCAGCCGCCAAGGCATCGATCAATTCGGTTTTGTTCACCCGTCCCCCTTTTCGTAGTGGGTGGATACCGGAAACCCCAGCCAGTTGCGAGGAATCGCCAGATATGTACCGCGTCCACCCCGCAAAACGCAAGCGGCTTGCTCCGCCCGGACCCTGACGATACCCTCATGGTGCCTCGTCACAATCACGAAAAGCCATGGTCCATAGCGCACGTCCCGGATGGATAGAAGTCATCACGGGCGTCATGTTCAGCGGAAAATCCGAGGAACTCATCCGGCGGGTGCGGCGCGCCGTCATCGCCCGACTGCACGTGCAAGTCTTTAAGTCCCATCTAGATGACCGCTATGGGGGAGTGTACTCGGTCACCACCCACGACGGCATTTCCGTCGAAGCCCACCCCGTCAATTCGGCCGCCCAGGTAATGCGGGAGGTCGACCGGCGCGCCCAGGTGGTTGCCATAGACGAGGCCCAGTTTCTCGATGAAGGACTGGTGGAGGTCGCCACGACCCTCGCCGATCGTGGTGTCCGTGTGATCGTGGCCGGTACCGACCTGGATTTCCGCGCCCAGCCATTTGGACCCATGCCATCGCTCATGGCAATCGCCGAATTGATCGACAAGCTCCATGCGATCTGTGTGAGGTGCGGGGATCCCGCCTGCCGAAACCAACGCCTGATCGATGGCACCCCTGCGCCCTACCACTCGCCCACCATCATGGTTGGGGGATCGGAGACGTATGAGGCCCGGTGCCGCCATTGTCATGAAGTACCGCAGGTCGACCAGTATCAGGTCAAGCTCCTCTAAGCCCGTGTTGTCAGTCGCTCTGACGGGCAATGTCGCTGCCGGTAAGTCAACTGTCCTCAACCACTTCGCATCTTGGGGCGCCACGGTCATCGATGCGGACCAGCTAGTGCGCGAGGTGCAGGCGGTAGGGTCTCCGACATTGCAGGATATCGTCGACCATTTCGGCAGAGAGGTGTTGCGAGGAGACGGTGCACTGGACCGTGATCGGCTGCGCACCCTGGTGATGGGCGATGCCGACGCGCGCCAAGCGCTGAATGCCATAGTTCACCCAGCCGTGCAGGAGCGCCGTACGGCCCTGATCGACAAAGCCCTCCGGAGGGGCGATATCGTGGTGGTCAACGACATCCCACTCCTGTTCGAGGTTCTCGATCCTCGTGACTTCGACCTCGTCGTGCTCGTGGACGCGCCCGAGTCGGTCCGCCTCGAACGCCTGCAGAGATTTCGAGGGCTCAGTCAGGCCGATGCCCAACGTCTTATCGACTCCCAAATGCCATCCGCACCCAAGCGCGACCGTAGCGATTTCGTGATCGACAATCAGGGGACTCCCGAACAGCTGGAAGAAGCGGCCCGCGCCGTCTGGACGGCCGTTATCGAGAGAGCCCGCTAGGCCGTTGACACTGCAGGGGCACCCACGTAACCTACGCGTCGCCAATCATCTCAACCAGGAAATGCACGGAAAATGTCCGATATCCCAGGCGATCTGCATTACTCCGAAGAACACGAATATATCAAGCCGGGCGATGAGGCCGGCACGGTCGTCATCGGCATCACGGACTACGCCCAGGGCGAGTTAGGCGACGTTGTCTACATAGAGCTTCCTGACGTTGGTACGACCTTCGATCGCATGGACGTATTCGGTACAATCGAGGCAGTCAAGGCGGTCTCAGAACTCTTCATGCCGGTCGCCGGAGAGATTCTGGAGGTCAACGGCGCTCTGCAGGCCGACCCCGCACTGATCAATCGCGATCCGTACGACGAGGCCTGGATGATCAAGGTCCAACTACGCAGCCCCGGACAGGTCAACGAATTACTCACAGCGACGGACTACGCGACGCACATCGGAGAGTGACCCAGAGGTGCGTCGCACCCCCCTTACTCAATGAATGACTTCGTTTCACGCCACCTCGGCCCCCGGCCTCACGACATCGCCGCGATGCTGGACGCCGTGGGGTACGATTCCCTGGACGCGCTCATCGACAGCGCCGTGCCACCGGATATTCGATCACCCAAACCGTTGGACCTCCCAGCTGCGCGTTCGGAACGGGACGTGCTCGCCGGACTTCGCGGCTTTGCCGACCAGAACCAGGTCTACAGGTCGTACATCGGAATGGGGTACACGGATTCCGTCGTTCCACCCGTAATCCTCCGGAACATTCTGGAGAACCCCGGATGGTATACGGCATATACGCCCTACCAGGCTGAGATTTCCCAGGGCCGGCTCGAAGCCCTGCTCAACTTTCAAACGATGGTGTCGGACCTCACCGGGTTAGCGATCGCCAACGCCTCGCTGCTGGACGAAGGTACGGCAGCGGCCGAAGCAATGGCCATGGCCTTCGCGCTCAATAAATCGCCATCCGACGCGGTCTTCTGCGTCGATGTCAACTGCCACCCGCAGTCCATAGCTGTGGTCGAAACCCGCGCGAGGGGGCGCGGCATTCGTGTGGAGATCGGGGATCCGTCCGCGATGACTTTCGACACGAACGTGATTGGGGTGCTACTCCAATATCCGGCCAGTGACGGACGCATCGTGGATTTCACGGCGGTGGCCGACCGGGCACACGAGGCCGGCGTGCTGGTGATCGCCGCCACGGATTTGCTGAGCCTGGCGCTGCTCACGCCTCCCGGTGAATGGGGTGCTGACGTGGCGGTGGGTAATTCACAGCGATTCGGTGTGCCGCTTGGATACGGCGGCCCCCATGCAGCGTTTTTTGCGACCCACGACCAATACAAGCGGCTACTTCCCGGTCGGGTCATTGGCGTGACGAAGGACCGGGCTGGTAGGCGCGCATACCGCATGGCCCTCCAAACGCGAGAACAACACATTCGACGCGAAAAAGCGACGAGCAACGTGTGCACGGCGCAGGTACTGCTCGCGGTGATGGCGGGCATGTATGCGGTGTATCACGGACCCAAAGGCATCAAGGCCATTGCGCAACGCGTTCACAACCGCGCGGTCACCCTGGCAAGCGCTCTGCGCACCGCGGGCCTGGACGTCCGCCATGAGGCATTCTTCGACACCGTCGCGGTGGAGGTAGGCGATCGCGCCAGCGCAATCCACAATGCGGCGGCCGCACAATCGATCAACCTTAGACCGCTCAGCAGCACGCAGATCGGTGTCACCGTAGACGAAACGACGACACATGCCGATCTCGCGGTACTTGTCGAGTCCTTTGGTGGAGATCCCAAGTTCGCCGACGCGACCGACACAGTCATCCCGGCCGACCTCCGCCGCACCAGCGATTTTCTGACACACCCTGTGTTCAGCCGGTTCCACTCAGAAACCGAGATGCTCCGGTACTTGAAGCGACTCGAGAACCGGGACTTGTCGCTCACGCACGCGATGATCCCGCTGGGCTCGTGTACGATGAAGCTCAACGCGACCACCGAGATGGAAGCGGTGAGTTGGCCCGAGTTCGGCGGCATTCATCCGTTTGCCCCGCGTGAACAAGCAGCTGGGTACGCGGAGATGTTCGATCAATTGGAGGTCCAGCTTGCCGAGATCACCGGGTTTGCCGGGATTTCGCTGCAACCGAATGCCGGCTCGCAGGGAGAGCTCACCGGACTACTCGTGATCAAGGCCTACCACCAGGAGCGCGGCGAGGGCCACCGCAACGTGTGCCTGATCCCTAAGTCGGCACATGGAACCAACCCCGCGAGCGCTATCATGGCAGGGCTCAAGGTCGTACCGGTAATGACCGACGACGCTGGGAACGTCGACATGGGAGACTTGCGGGCCAAGATTGGCCAGCACGGCGATGACCTAGCTGCGCTGATGATCACGTATCCATCGACGCACGGCGTGTTCGAAGTCACGATCAAGGAAATTTGCCAAGCGATCCACGACGCGGGCGGGCAAGTCTACATGGATGGCGCGAACTTGAACGCCATGGTTGGCATCGCCCGACCCGGAGAAATAGGCGCGGACGTCTGCCACCTGAACCTGCACAAGACGTTCTGTATCCCCCACGGCGGTGGCGGCCCGGGAATGGGGCCGATCGGCGTCGCGGCGCATTTGGTACCCCACCTGCCGGATCATCCCGTCGTGCCGCTCGGGATCGACAAGTCCTGTGGCACGGTTTCGGCCGCCCCTTGGGGTAGCCCATCGATTCTGCCGATCTCCTGGTCGTACATCGCCATGATGGGACCCGATGGGCTGACGGAAGCCACCAAGGTCGCGGTGCTCAACGCGAATTACATCGCCAAGCGCCTAGAGGACCATTACGACCTGTTATACGCGGGCCCAAGTGGACTCATTGCCCACGAGTGCATTCTCGACACGCGCCCCTTCAAACAATCGGCTGGGATCGAAGTGGAAGATCTTGCCAAACGACTCATGGACTACGG
The DNA here is from genome assembly GCA_039656555.1 of Gemmatimonadota bacterium. Lineage (GTDB taxonomy): Bacteria > Gemmatimonadota > Gemmatimonadetes > Gemmatimonadales > GWC2-71-9 > CAMYLY01. Next base: position 20,403 of record JBDHLU010000016.1, read on the forward strand.
TTTCCACGCGCCGACGATCTCGTTCCCTGTCCCGGGCACGATGATGATCGAGCCCACCGAGAGCGAGTCCAAGGAAGAACTGGATCGGTTTTGCGACGCGATGATTGCCATCCGCGAGGAGATTCGCGCAGTCGAAACAGGAACCGCGGATCGCGACCAGAACGTCCTCAACATGTCCCCGCACACGATGGAGGATGTTGTCGCTGACGCATGGAATCGTCCCTACTCGCGGGAGCAAGCCGCGTTCCCCGCCCCTGACACGCGCAAGAGCAAGTTGTGGCCGGCCGTCGGGCGGATAGATGCCGCGTACGGCGATCGGCATCTGGTATGCACGTGTCCTCCGATGGAGGAATACGAAGAAGCGGCACAGCCGGTGGGATGAGCGGGGGGCCGCCTACCACGATTGTCTGGGAATACGCGATCGAGAGCGCCGGCAAAACCGGCGCTCTCAACATGGCGACCGACGCCTGGCTGTTGCGAAGCGCAACTGCCGGCGTCGGTCGCCTTCGTCTATACCGTTGGGATCCGCCCTGTCTTTCCTTTGGCCGAAACGAACCAGCTCTCCGTCGTTACGGTCGGGCTGCGGTGGCTCAAAGGGGCATTGCCACCGTCCGCCGACCCACCGGAGGCCGCGCGGTCTGGCATCACCAAGAGCTTACCTACGCCGTCTCGGGCCCCCTGGATTTGTTCGGATCCCTAAGAGAGACATACATTAGCATCCACGAGATGCTGGCCGATGCGCTCCGCGCCTCGGGTGCCGAGGTGACGCTTGCCGGCGAACGGCCACCGGAACCTCTGGGAAGCGGTCCCTGCTTCGCCGCCCCAGTTGGAGGCGAGGTCGTCACAGTCGGAGGCAAGGTGGTAGGAAGCGCCCAGGTGCGAGAGGGCTCCGCCTTCTTGCAGCATGGGTCGGTGCTGCTGGGAAACCGGCAAGAACTCGTGTCGGAACTTGTGGGAGATCAAACGACGCAGGCGGTGGCGCTCAACGACGTAGTCGGTCGAGCGGTCCCCTTCGAGGAATTGGCCGGCGCCATCGTGGCCACCGCCCGAAACGCATGGGGAGGCTCGTGGACCGAAACGGAGTTCGTACCCCCTACGGAGTTGGCCGCGCGCTACGCCGACGAGGCTTGGACGTGGCGACGGTGAGGCTCGCATCAATATTCTCTGTCGGCGTTCTGCTCACTGGCTGCGACGCGGCGAGCGACTGCCCCACGGACTGGTGCGGGACGATCGTGGTCACATCGGGCGCGGAGGCGGGAACGCTCTTCCCGCCCAACTATGTCTTTGGCGTGGAGCTGTCGCTCGACGACCTGATCTTCGAAAAACTTGCCGATGTCGGCCCCACGATGAACACCATCGGCGATGAGGGCTTCATTCCAGGCCTCGCAGATTCATGGTCGTTTCCGGACGAGAGGACGATTCGCTTCACGATCGGGAGCGGTGCGCGCTGGCACGACGGCACTCCGGTTACGGCCCAAGACGTCGTGTTCACCTACGATGTCTACCGCGATCCCATCGTTGCATCGGCCGCTACGTCACGACTCCGATTCATCGAATCGGTCAGCGCGGTTGATGAGCGGACCGTCGACATCGCGTTCGCGCGCGAATATCCCGAGATGTTTTTCGACGCGGTCTATCACGTCCGGATCATTCCTCAACACATTCTTGGCGACGTCCCTCGTGAAAGCATCGGGACCCATGAGTTCGCCCGGTCTCCGGTGGGGAGCGGCCCGTTTCGGTTCGTACGTTGGAACGCCGCGGAGTTCGTCGAGCTAGCCGCTGACCCGGCGTACCATCGGGGACGTCCCGGAGTCCCGCGAATCGTGTGGCGTTTCGCGGCGGGGGGGCAGCAAGCGCTGACGCAGTTGCTCGCCGGGGAGGCCGATGTCTTGAACCCGGTCGCAAGCCCGACGGATCAAGAGCGTGTCGACAACGCACTCGAATATCGAACGGCGCCCTATCCGTACCCCGTGTACGCATACATCGCGTTCAACTTCCGGAACCCCGACGACCTCGACTCGCCACATCCACTGTTTGGTGAGCGAGAGGTGCGGCGTGCCCTGTCGGAGTTGGTGGATGGCGATGCCGTCGTGAGAGCTGTACTTGGCGAGCGTGGTTTTCAATCAGTTGGCCCACTTACCTCGATGTTCGGCGAGCTGTACGCATCCTTCGCGCCGGTGCCGCACCTGGCCGACAACGCGATGGGCACGCTGAGGTCACTGGGCTGGTCGGATTCCAATGGTGACGGCGTCCTCGACAAAGATGGGATCGATTTCGAGTTCGACCTGCTCGTCCCGAATTCGAGTGGCGCTCGCATTCGCAGTTCGGAGATCATCCAGGAACAGCTACGGGGCTCCGGGATCAGCATGAACATCGTAGAGATGGAGTTCACCGCGACGTTCGCTCAGGCTAAGACTGGTCGATTCGATGCCGTGTTCGGCGCGCTCCAACACGATCCAAGCCCGTCGTCCGTCACCGACAGTTGGACGCCCGCTGGCTTCGACGGATACAACTACGGTCACTACGACAATCCTAACGTCGTGCGCCTCGTGGACCAGGCGCAAACCACCACGGACATTGCGGAGGCAAGGGCCCTCTGGGAACGAGCCTTCCAAACCGTGATCGACGACACGCCGGCGATCTGGGTGTACGTGCCCGAGTTTGCGGTGGCCCTCCACACGCGGCTCGAAGGCGTGTCCATCCGCCCCGACCAGTGGTCCGCGACGATGTGGCAGTGGCGGGTCGACCCTCGAAACCTCCTCACCCGGGACGTCATCGGCAACAACTAGTGGCGCGGTTCCTGGCGCTTCGACTCATCCATGCGATCGCGATCGTTTTCCTGGTCGCGACGCTCACGTTCTTCCTCATCCATATGGCTCCGGGCGACCCGATCATCACGCGAAGTGAAGCGCAATCCGTTCCACCCGAAGTGCGGGCGCAACTCCTCGAGAACTTCGGTCTCGATCGCCCGCTTGCAGAACAGTACCTCCGCTATCTTGGCAACCTCGCCACCGGCGATCTCGGTTACTCCTTTTCCGAGAACCGTGCCGTAACAGCGGCCATAATGGAGCGCATTCCCAACACGTTGATCCTCGCGGCTCTTGGGATGCTGTTGGCTTTTGGTATTGGCGTGCCCGTAGGTGCCATTCAAGGCTGGAGATCAGGCTCCAAAACCGACAACGCGCTCACGGTCACGTCACTGGTGCTCTACTCGTTGCCGGTGTTCTGGTTGGGCATCATGTTGCAACTCGCCTTTGGTCTTGGATTGGGGCTCTTTCCCGTCTCCGGTGCCACCGATCCAGTCATCCATGACGGGCTGTCCACTTTGGGGCGGTTGTGGGACCGCATTCGACACTTGGTGCTACCCGCCGCAACCCTCGGAGCCGTTGGTGCCGGCGCGCTCGCACGCTTCCAACGGTCCGCGACGCTCGAGACCGTGGTGCAGGACTTCATTCGTACGGCGCGCGGGAAGGGGCTCACTGAGCGACTGATACTCTTCCGACACGCTCTTCGCGCGGCGCTCTTGCCCTCGATAACCCTGTTCGGCCTTACGTTCCCCGTGCTTCTCTCTGGTGCGGTGCTCGTCGAGACGGTGTTCTCGTGGCCCGGTATCGGACGCCTCATCTACGATTCCATTGCCGCGCGCGACTACTTCGTGGTCACGGGCACGGCTATCGTCTCGGCAATCATGGTCGTGCTCGGCAACCTCGTTGCAGACGTCCTGTACTGGGTGGCCGACCCACGGACTCGCCCAGCCTCATGACACGCAACTTGATCGCTCGTACACTTCGGTCGAGGCGGGCCAAGGTAGCGTTTCTCGTCGTCTCTACCCTTGCCCTTGGGGCGCTGCTTGCTCCTGTAATCGCCCCGCACGACCCGATTGCGCAACTCGACCTCGTGGGACTGAAGCTCGCGGCGCCATCGTGGCAACATTGGTTCGGCACCGACGACCTCAGCCGCGACTTGTTGAGCCGCATTGTCTACGGTGCCCGCATTTCGCTGGCCGTGGCAGGGCTGTCAGTCGCTCTTTCCATCACTTGCGGCACGTTGGTCGGGTTGGCAGCGGGGCTGGCAGGGGGGGCCGTCGACGCCCTGCTCATGCGTATGGTCGACGCGCTACTCGCAATTCCCCGCCTGATCTTGCTGGTAGTAATCCTAGCCTTTTGGCCGCAAATCAGCCTCCCACTGTTGGTACTCGTCTTGGGCATCACGAGCTGGTTCGACACGAGCCGCCTCGTCCGCGCGGAAGTGCTGTCGGTAAGAGAGCGACCGTTCTACGCCGCGGCCGTGTCGGCGGGAACGTCTACGGGTCGATTGATCCGTAATCATGTACTCCCCAACGTGGCTGGCCCGATCATCGTTGCTGCCACGTTGGGGATCGGCCAGATAATCCTGGTAGAGGCAGGGCTGTCGTTCTTGGGAATTGGCATTGCCCGACCGACGCCATCGTGGGGGCGCATGGTCGCCGATAGTCAGGAGATCATGGTCAGTGCGTGGTGGACCGCCGCCTTCCCCGGCCTTGCCATCGTGGTTACCGTCGTGGCCTTCAGCGTGTTGGGTGACGCGCTGCGAGACGCACTCGATCCTAAGGCCTCATGACCTCACTGCTCAACGTCCGCGACCTCACGGTCCATTTCGACACGGCGGAGGGCCGAGCGCTCGCGGTGGACGGTGTGTCATTCCGTATCGACCCTGGTGAAACGGTCGGCCTGGTCGGCGAATCAGGCTGTGGGAAGACCGTAACGGCGCTCTCCATCCTCCGCCTGCTCGACGATGAAGCCGTCACCTCCGGCGCGAGCGTCATCGAGTTCGAAGGCACCAACCTTCGGAACCTGGAGGGCGAGGATCTGCGTGCCGTCCGTGGCGCGAAGATCGCCATGATTTTTCAAGAGCCGAGTGCCAGCCTCAATCCGGTGTTGACGATTGGATTGCAGATCACCGAGACGTTGCATGCGCATCGCGATATCGACAGACACGCGGCAAAGATCCGTGCCATCGACCTTCTCGACTTGGTGGGCATCCCGGAACCTGACGAACGGTTCCGGGCGTACCCACACCAACTGAGCGGCGGCATGCAGCAACGGGTGATGATCGCCATCGCGTTGTCATGTGAACCCAAACTTCTCATCGCCGACGAACCCACGACGGCGCTCGATGTCACCATCCAAGCGCAGATTCTTTCGCTGCTACATGACCTGAAGACCGAGTTGGGCATGGCCATGATGCTCATAACGCACGACCTGGGCGTGGTGGCCGGTATGGCTGATCGCGTCGCAGTGATGTACGGCGGGCAGATCGTAGAGGAAGCACCGACCAACCAGCTGTTCGCGTCCCCGCAACACCCCTACACGCGGGCGCTTCTCGATGCCATTCCACGCCTCGATAAGGTTACGGATCGACTTCCAGCGATTCCGGGATCGGTCCCACCCGCCACGGCGTGGCCGTTGGGATGCCGCTTCCATCCGCGATGCGAAAAGAGGTTAGAACGTTGCGCGACCGACGCGCCGGAATTCTTCACCGCGGGGCCCGATCGGTGCACACGGTGCTGGCTCGCCGCCTCCGACCAGGCCACGGCATCATGAGTGAGCCCCTGGTCCGCGCCGCCGGGATCCACAAGGATTTCCGGACCGGTGGCGACATGTTTCGGCACGCACGAATCGTCAATGCACTCCGTGGCGTCGATCTGAACGTCCATCGCGGCCAGACGGTAGCCTTAGTGGGCGAGAGTGGAAGCGGCAAATCAACGTTGGGACGTATCCTACTCAGGCTCCTCGACCCCTCGAGCGGCACTGTGTACTTCGACGGTATCGACGTGTTCTCGCTGAAGCGTGAGCCGCTGCGCCAACTCCGCCGTCGGATGCAAATCGTGTTTCAAGACTCTTACGGCTCGCTCAACCCGCGAATGCGGATCGGAAACGCCGTCGGCGAACCAATGGAGATCCATCGCTTGGCGTCCGGCGACGCGTTGAGAAAGCGTGTGGGGCAATTGTTCGAGGAAGTTGGGTTGGATCGGTCATACCTGAATCGATACCCGCACGAGCTATCAGGTGGACAACGCCAACGTGTCGGGATCGCTCGTGCGTTGGCCGTCAGCCCGGACTTCGTGGTCCTCGACGAGCCGGTTTCGGCACTCGACGTTTCTGTCCAGGCACAGGTGCTGAACCTCCTCGCCGAACTCCGCGATCAGCGTGCGTTGACGTACCTCTTCATCGCACATGACCTGGCCGTTGTCCGGCACCTGGCGACGCGCGTCGTGGTACTGTACCGTGGCCGCGTCATGGAGACGGCTCCGGTCGCACCCCTGTACGAATCCCCAGCGCACCCGTACACTACCGCCCTCCTCGACGCGATACCGGTGCCCGATCCGACCGTCGCACGCGAACGCCTTGCCCTCACCGAGGGCGCGATCGACGACGACGGTGCTGCCGGAGGATGCGTGTTCGCATCACGGTGCACGCACCCGAGCAAGGACGACCGATGTCGCATCGAGCAACCAACGCTCGTCGATTTGGGCGAAGAGAGAACCGCGGCTTGTCACTATGCTGACGTGTCAACGAAGGAGTAACGCATGAGCATCTACCTGTTCGTGGTCGTCCTTTATCCCGCCATCCTTCTTGGGATAAGTCTGTGGCGATCTCGATCGGTGAAGAGCCACGAAGACTTCATGGTCGCCGGCCGCAACGTGCCGGTGCCGTTGCTGGTCGGCACGCTGGTCTGTACGTGGATCGGGTCTGGATCCCTCTTTGGTGGGGCGGGCCTTGCCTACCGCTCCGGCATCGCCGAACTCTGGTTCTCCTTCGGTGGGTGGGTAGGTCTCATCCTGGCCTATTTCCTCGCGGGGCGCGTTCGCAGGATCGCGCAGTACACCGTGCCCGACCTGCTGGAGCAACGGTACAATGCTACGGCACGGCTCCTCGGGACGGTCGCCATCATCCTCGCGTACGTGACGATCGCGGCCTATCAGTTTCGGGGTGGAGGCTGGATCCTCAGCATCGTGACCGACGGGCGGATTTCCCCTGAAGTCGGGATCTACATCACGGCCGCCGTCATCGTCATTTTCACGGCACTGGCGGGGATGGTTTCCATCGTCACCGTCGATTTGTTCAACGGTATCGTCATCACGTTGGGGGTGTTATTCGCGCTCCCATACATGGTCTTTCAGGTGGGTGGCGTGTCCGAGGTGTTGGCCGCGTTGCCGGACACGCACACGACACCCCTCGGTGGCCACAACATACTGTGGGTAATCGGCGTTGCGATGCCCACCTTCCTGCTCATCCTCGGGGAGAGCGGGATGTACCAAAAGTTCTTCTCGGCCAAGGACGCCAACGCCGCCCGCAAGGCCGTTGCCGGAATGGTGGTGGGGATCGTATTGATCGAAACCACGCTGGCGCTGCTGGCCATCGTCGGGCGAGCCGCCTATCCGGATCTCGCTGAGGGCACCAACGTCGTTGGCCGCGCCGCATCGGAAACCGTCATCCTTTACATCGCGTACCAAGGACTGCCAGCCATAGGCGGCGCGATTCTGCTCGCATCCGCGGTAGCGATCGTGCTTTCGACCGGCAACACGTTCCTATTGGTCCCGTCGACCAACGTCAGTCGCGATGTGTACGAGCGCTTCATCAACCCGGAGGCCGAGGAGCAGAAGAAACTGAACGTGCAGCGCGCCTTCGTCGTCATTTTTGGTGGCCTGGGACTAGTCCTGCTGACGCAGTTCGAGAGCGTGTTGGCGATGGCCCTATATGCGTATTCGTTGGTTGGGGCCAGCCTCACCCCAGCCTTGCTCGCCGCGTTCCTTTGGAAACGCGTGACTCCACAGGGCGGCGTGGCATGCATCGCCGGTGGACTCGGGAGCATCTTGGGTATCCGGCTGTTGGCTCGGTTCGGCGTGAACTTCACCATGACACTGAGTGGAACCGAATTCGACTTCGCCAGTAGCGACTATATCGTGATTCCGGGCGTGTTGTTCTCGGTGAGCCTGATGGTCATCGTGAGTCTACTCACTCGACCGTCGCCGGAAGCACAGTGGAAGCCGTTCTTTGCCCAAGACGACGGAGCGGAGAAGGCGACCGCCTAGTCCTTTCCCATCCGTCGCTTGAGTTCGGCGAGTTGGTCTTCCGCTGCCGACTCGCGCGCTTCCCGATCGAGACGTGATTTCAGCAAGCTGCCGTCGAGGTCAGTCTCGGGCCGTGTACCGCCCGCGGCCTCGACGTTGCGCCACGCAGACTCGACATGCCCAGCCGCATCTCCGGCAACGCGATTCTTCTCCGCATTCTTGAATTCGGCCTTCATCTCCGCGTATTCCTTCTCCGCCAAGGCCAACTCATTCTGTTGGGCGCCGAGTTTTTCCTCCAACACGGTGACGCGGTCTTGGTGCTTTGTGACGAACCGCATGGCCACGTCTACCGTTTCCTGGTCGTCGATTCCCTCGGCCAGCCGTTGACGCCGGGACGATTCCTCGAGTTTAGAACGTTCGAATGCGAGCCGGCTCTCCGACTTTTGGACACCCTCACGCATCAGCTCCAACGACGCACGGGCGTGGATCACCGCCTCACGCATCTGCGACACGAGGTGGCGAGAATCCTCGGGCGGCGTCGCCGCGTCCAGCGCGGCATGGATCGCAGCGCGGAGACTTTCAAACATCGGTATAGTTCCTCATGATCCATACGATAACGGACGCCGGCGAACACGGTCAAGCGAGCCCGGCAGGATGGACGGTATTCTCACTACCGTGTAGAATATCCGTCGTGCGTTCGATCCTACTCACAACCATGCTCGTGGGCGTGGCCGCCGGTTGCGCCACTCCCAATCCCGAAAACAGCGCAGCGTGTGCCATCACGATGATGGCTAGTGCGAATCGGGTTATCGACCAAATGCGTTCGGGGGCCAAGACCTTGAGCTTTCCGCCTGATGAACTCGTGGGAACCGTCCCGGCACGGGTGGTCGGCCTGGGCACGACGGCGGCGATGGCTGCCGATGGGCCCGATGGTACGGTCGTCGGTTATGTCGGTGAAGGGTTTCCGGTGGAACCCGGATTCGGGCTGGTCATCGTTGAAGACTCCGCCGAGGTATTCAAGGGTGTTCTCATCTTCGATCTCGCCCCACCGCAAAACATGCCACAACTTGGAACGGTGTCGAACGTGAACACCACACTGCCGCTCTTCGGAATACGCGTGTCGTGGGCGGCCGTAAGCAACGATCGCTGCCCTCTCTTTGGCCCAGTCGACTCAGTAACGAAGGAATGACGCGCTAACCTACCCCATGGCGAACGCGTCTCCGACCTGGCGAAGCAGTCGGTCAGCCGACATTCGATTCGGAAACATCAAACGATCAGAAATCCGGTTCAGCGCCACCCGAATCGTCGGAAAGGCGTCTGCGGCCACTGAGAAGACATCCTCGAGGTCGAACTTCTGGGCGAGACGATGGTCCGAGGCCATGTGAAACCCCTGTGCCCCCATCGATTCGAAGTAGGAAAGACCGGGCCCGCCGTTGCGTCGCTGACGGGCCGTTATATACTCGGGAAAGATCCCAGCGAGCCAGAGCGCATAATTTCCGAGATGCGCCCTAAGGAGAAACCCACGGTGACCCGAGTACGCACCGATGCCGGCCATCAAATCTGTCAGGTAGTGGTAGCTCTCATCGTCGTACGTCGCAATCTGGTTGGCGCGTGGCGCGCGGCCGAATTCTAGCAATAGCGCGCCAAGATAATCGCTGAGGCGATCACTGTCCACACCGACATCGAGCAACGCGTGACGGACCGTTACGTAGAGGAACAA
>JBDHLU010000017.1:0-29833 GCA_039656555.1 Gemmatimonadota bacterium
GGACAGACGCGGATGGCCGAATTCGCCAGCGAAAGGTTGTCACAGGCGGTATCCGGGCAACTCGAGAATTTTGTCATCTCCAGTATGGATGTCCCGCTCGACTACTTTCAGATCCGACCGGCGGCGCGCGGCGGGTTGTTGGCGGGAGCCGAGGTGTCGGTTGGGAAGCAGTTCGACATTCTGGGCCGGTCAGCCTTTCTGACCGCGACACCCCGGTACTGCCCACGGCTCACGACGCAACAATTGGACATCGGCGCGAGTCTGGAATTCCGGTTCAGCCGGAGATGGCTTCTCGAGGCAAGTGTCGAGCCCCGCCGGAGCTGCGATTCGTTCACGGCGCGCACTGCGGGGGCGCTCGATCGGCAGTTCGGGCTCGATTTGATTTGGGAGTTGCGTTACTGATGGCTCGGGTTCTCTTGCTGGTCAATCCAGCGGCAGCGCGACATGACGACCTTTTTCTGCGTGCCATTCGCCGGTACCTGTCGACGTCTGGTTGGCACGTCGAGCTTGTCGAAACGCAGGCAGAAGGGGATGCGCAAGTCTTGGCCCAGCAGGGTGTCGAGACCGGCGTGGACGTCGTCGCTGTTTACGGGGGTGACGGCACCCTGATGCAAACGGTCCCGGCCATCGTTGGAACGAGTACGCCAGTCGCACTCATTCCGGGCGGCACGGGGAATCTCGTGGCGGGCAACCTGCGAATCCCTCGCGACCCAATGGAAGCTGCGAAAGTCATTACACACGGTACGCCGAGGTCGATCGATCTCGGACTGCTGCAACTGGCCGATCGGGAGCGGTACTTCGCGGTTGCATGTGGTGCTGGTCTGGATGCAGAGGTAATGGCGAGTACGACTGCTGAAGCCAAGCGTGCGTTTGGAGTGGGCGCGTACGCAGCCCGTATCTATCAAGCGCTGCAAGAACTCAAGGGCGACCACTACCGAATCACGATCGACGGCGACGTAATCGAGATGGACGCCGTGACGGTCATCGTGGCCAACTGCGGCGAGTTCGTGCCGCCGTTCCTCAAGCTCGGGCACGGGATCACGTTCGACGATGGCCTGTTGGATGTGGTGCTCTTGCACGCAGACGGTGTGCTGCAAGGGGTCACCGTTTTGACGAGGCTTTTGCTCGGGCTTACCGATTCGCCGGGGATGCGGTTTGCGCGAGGGGAGCATATCGTGGTCGAGTCTGATCCCATCCGGCAAGTGGAATTGGACGGAGAACCCGCGGGCGGAAACACGCCGTTTACGGCCTCGATCGTGCCCCAGGCTATCGAGATCATGGTGCCCGCGACAAGAACCGCCGGGACTAGCATCGGCGGGTAGACGAACCCGTACCTTTTGCAGTATTGGTTAAGCGCGGAGACTTTACCCGGGGGGTGGCATCGTGATGACGGAAATCGACAAAATGGTCTGCCGGGCGTGCGGCAAGGACGAACGCGCCTCAGAAGGATATCCATGCAAGAGCTGTGGGACGTTCATCTGCGTCATCTGCAATATGCGTGGCGTCACGATGTGCAAGGCCTGTCAGGAGAAGGGGTCAGTCACGCCGTCCTCACCCCCACCACCGGTTGGAGCCTGATCCGCCGTCCGTTCGTCTTCACTCCATGAGACGATTGGTCTTGTTCGATATCGATGGCACCATGTTGTTCACGGACGGAGCCGGACGTTCGGCGATACGCCAGGCACTTGTCACGGAACTTGGGATCGAAGGGTCGTTCGACAACGTGCGATTCGATGGCAAGACGGATCCCCAGATCATTCGAGAAATCCTCGAGATGGCGGATCATCCCAACCCACAGAGCAAAGATGACATTGCCGCGGTGTGCGCGCGCTACCTCGAGCTATTGCAATACGAGCTTGAAATGCGTCAAACCCGCGTCCAGGTTTTGCCCGGTGTGCGGGCGATCCTGAGTGAGCTCGAGAGGCGGAGCGAGGTTGTCCTAGGCTTGCTGACCGGCAACCTCGAGCGAGGGGCTTACCTCAAGCTCACCGCTGCCGACCTAGAACCGGAGCGGTTTTCGGTTGGGGCCTTCGGGTCTGACGCCCCTCACCGGTCGGATCTTCCTGCGATCGCCGTGGAGCGGACCATTCGCAAACACGGCTGGGCACCGGAGCGTGAAGACGTCGTGATTGTGGGTGACACACCCGCCGACATGACCTGTGGGAATGGGATTGGTGCGCGAGCTATCGGTGTGGCGACGGGGTCGTATTCAGTCGCGGAGCTACGGAGCGCCGGCGGCGATGATGCGTTCGAGACGCTCGAGTCGTTCACCGAGGTCATCGACGCAGTCCTGGCGTGACGACTTCGCTTCTCATCCCGATTCGTCCACCGGAACTAGGCCCCTCACTGGGGAAGGTCGTGGTCGGCACTGGTCGGAGGCCGGCCGGTTTGGATTTGACCTCGATTCGCCTCGGGCTCGCCTCACGGTTGTTCGATCTGGCCGGCGAGGCCCGTCGGTTGGCCGGACGGAGCAGGGGTCGCCAGGCGGCCGTCGACGCGATTGGGCGCCAGTTGTGGCTCGAAGCATGGGAGGAGGCGGTCAACAGCGTCACCGAGCTCATTGTTGACCGGGCGAACGCGCATATCGGCGCGGCCGCCGACGCGGTAGGGATGCCAGCTCGCCGGCGGAAGAAGCTGTTCGTGTCCCCACGCGAGCATCGTACCCTCCATGCCCGACTGGGGTCGACAGCCGCCGGTATGGTGAAGTCGCTCGGTGACGTGGATGCGTGGAGTTCCAAAGCTGTCATCGGAAAGAGCGGGGACGGGATGCGGGCGTGGCAAGAGGCGGTCCGGACTGCTGCCAGACGTCTGGAGGCGGCGTGGTTGGCGCTCGAAGAGGCTGTGGTAGTGGAAGGTGCCAGGTGGGATGAGGCGGTGCGCGACGTGTCGGCTTGGAAGAAGTCGATGTGGCCGGTGGTGGTAACGGGCATTGTCGCGACGGCGGCGGCGGTCTGGCTGGGCCTCGTGTTCGGTGGGTACCTCGACTCCCCGCCTTGGTTCACCACCGCGTGGTCTGCGGTGACCGGACGATGATTCCCGTTGGGTTGGGCATCGATCTAGTGGATGTCCCGCGTGTTGCGAAGATGATCGAGCGGTTCGGTGACCGGGTGTTGTCACGACTGCTGACGCCGGCGGAGCGGGAGTATTGCGAATCGCAGGCGGCGATTGCACAGCATGTCGCGGCCCGTTTAGCCGCGAAAGAGGCTGCATTCAAGGCACTTGCCGCCTCGGGGGAGGTCTCGTACATGGGGTGGCTCGAGTTCGAGGTCGCCCGTGAGATCGACGGTCGTCCAACACTCCGTTTTCATGGCCGGGCGCGTGAATTGGCGGCACGCCTCAAGATCGAGGTGACCCACGTCTCGTTGACCCATACGGACAGCTACGCCGCAGCCGTGGTCGCCGTGTATCGGGATTAAGGGTCGGCCAAGCGGGTTGTATCTCCTGCGAGCGATCAACTAGATTCCTCGCCCCATGACAAGCTCCCTCACCCTCCCGGCTTTCAGGATAATCGTGGCCACCGCCGCGGTTCTCTTTCCGTTTCGGGTCGAAGCCCAGGACCCCACTGAGATAGCGGTTGGACGGCGCGTCGCCGACGTGGTCGATATTGCCGTCGCCGAATACAACCAGGGCGTGGATGATGGCCGCGTCGTGCAGCTCGAGGAACTCAACGAAGCCAAGCTGTTTCTCGAAGGGGCCAGGCGGACTGCCGAACGACTCAACGCCCAGCTTGTCGCTGAGGTTATGCCTCGACTCGACAGAATCGCCACGTTGATCGGCGCGCTTGCTGCCGAGGACGACGTTCGGGCCGAACTCGCGGAGTTGCGGGCAGTTCTCGAGGTTGGGCTCGGGGTGACCCTCGACCCAATGCCAGAGACTCCCCCTTCTCTCACGAGGGGGGCGGTTCTCTACGCCCGTGATTGCGCGGCATGCCATGGAGATCTGGGGGCTGGCGATGGGCGACTGGCCGTTGGGATGGAACCGCCACCGGCCAATCTCACAGACTTGGATGCGCTGCGTACGGTGCCGCCAGTCGAATTCTTCCGGAAGGTGAACGTCGGCGTGGCAGGGACCGCGATGCCGCCGTTTGGGGATTCACTGAGCTTGTACGACCGCTGGTCCGTCGCGTTGTACGCGTCGACTCTTCGGTCTTCGACCGAAGACCGTGATGCGGGCGCGCTCCGCATGGCCGCGACCTGCGCGGAGTGCCGCTTTTTGTTCAGCGACTTCGAGGCCACGGCGATGATCGGAGACGATTCCATCGCGACGCTTATCGAGGCTTGGGCGTCGGTACCAATCGACTCGATGGCTCTGAAGGGCATGGTAGCCTACGGGCGAGCGGCCGGCGCCGGAGACGAACTCGGTAGCGACCGGCGTTTGATGGCGTTGCGAGTCGTGCGAGAGACGAAGGTCGAAGTGGACAGTGCCGTCGCGCTCGCCCGGGCGGGCGACGGCGCAGCAGCCGCTCAAACGGCGCTCGATGCCTATCTCTTGTTCGAAAGAATCGAGAGCGGTGTGCGCGCCAAGGATGCGGGAGCGGCTCGACGAGTGGAGGAGTCGTTTGCGGAACTCCGCGGTGTGTTGCAGCGGTCCCAACAGGCTGCACGTATCGGGCAGGTTCGCGACGAAGTCCACGCCGCGTTGGACGAGGCCGGCGAGCGATTGACGATTACGGCCGCTCCGTCTGTGCTGTTCGGTCAGTCCTTCGTGATCATACTCCGGGAGGGTCTGGAGGCACTGCTCATCATTGGGGCGCTCATGGCGTTCCTGACGAAGGCGGGAGCGGTCGAACGGCGTCGCGATGTCGCGCTTGGTGTGTGGGTGGCAATTGGCGCGAGTCTCGTGACCGCTGCCGCGTTCGGAACCCTGCTCAGTACGGCCACCGCTCAACAAGAGATCATCGAAGGCATCACGATGCTCCTCGCTTCATTCGTGTTGTTCTGGGTTTCATACTGGCTGATTTCGAAAATCGAACTGCGGAAGTGGCAAGCCTTCGTCAACACACAGATGCGAAGCGCGCTTTCCAAACGTGGCGCATGGGCGTTGGGTGGGGTCGCGTTCTTGGCGGTGTACCGCGAAGGGTTTGAAACCGTGCTGTTCTACGCGGCCCTCTATACGTCGTCCGATGGATCCGTGGCGGCGGCCAGCAGCATTGGCGGTGGGATAGCGCTCGGGGCTGTGGTATTGGGGGTCGTGTACTATGCAATGCAGCGCTATGGTCTTAGACTGCCCCTCAAGCCCTTCTTCGCGATCACTAGCGCCTTTCTCTACATCATGGCATTCAGTTTTGCCGGCCAAGGCGTGGCCGAGTTGCAAGAAATCGGGTGGATTCCGACGACGACCCTGGATTGGATTCCATCGGTTCCAGCGCTCGGCATTTTCCCGACGATGCAGACCGTAATGAGCCAGATCGTACTTGCGCTGGCCCTCCTTGGAGCGTTGGCTTGGGTGTTCTGGATCGAGCCCCTGACGGCAAAGGTCAGAGCCGACTAACTCGGCCGGGCCTTGCTCGGGGGCCATGCCGCCCTAAGATTAGACCTCCTCCCCTGCATTCGGAGTACAAGCTTCTGAGACGCGAATTCCTGCCGCAAGTACAACAGGCATTGGAAGGCAAGTACACGGTCGATCGCGAGATTGGTCGGGGCGGAGCAGCACGTGTCTTTAGCGCCAAGGACACGGATGGGAATCGTGTCGCGCTCAAGGTTCTCCACCCCCAACTCGCTGTCTCTGTCACCGCGGAGCGTTTTCTCCGTGAGATCGCGTTCCTTGAAAAGATCGATCACCCGAACATTGCTGGCCTGATCGACTACGGGGAAAGCGAGTACCTCTTGTACTACGTGATGGAATTCGTGGAAGGACCGACCGCCCGTGAGCACATGACGCGGCAGGGCGCCATGGAGGTCACGGATGTCATTCGGATGGGAGACGACTTGCTCAGTGCGCTGCGATATGCCCACGAACGGGGGATCGTCCACCGTGACGTGAAGCCCGAGAACATCGTGCTGGCAGAGCGCGGTGCGGTGCTGCTCGACTTTGGGATTGCACGCGCCGTCGCTGAATCCGGCACCGACCGTTTGACGCGGTCGGGATTTGCGGTGGGCACGTCGAGCTATATGAGTCCCGAGCAAATCCAAGGGGCCGACGACCTCGACCACCGGAGCGACATCTACTCGCTGGGTTGCCTGTTGTTCGAGTGCTTGGCCGGCCAGCCGCCGTTTGCGGCAAGCCACGAAGATGTGGTCCTGCGGATGCATCTGGACCCGAACCAAAAACCCGATCTGTCACTTTCTCGGGACGATCTTCCTCCGGGCCTCGCAGATGTTGTGGGTAGGGCGCTCGAACACGAGCGCAACGCTCGCTGGTCGAGCGCCGAGGAAATGAACGAGGCGCTCGCGAAGGTTACCGGGTAGCTGACGCGGCCTTTAGGATCGGTGCGTCGACCTCCCTTGCCGTTCCATCGTCTTCATGGAACTTCACGAGTAGTGCTGCGCCGCCGGCGAATACGGCAAGGCTCGCCACTTGCGCGATCGTAAACGATCCGAGCAAGCGATCGTCTTTGGCCCGCAAGAACTCGATGAAAAACCGCTCGATACCGGCAAACATCATATAGACGCCGAATAGCCAACCAACGGCGTGCCGATGCGACCGCAGTCGCCAGATCACCCAGAACGCCGTCAGCATGATTGCGGTTTCGTACAGCTGGGTGGGGTGCACCGCCAAGACCTCGAACGGACTTGTGCCCGGGGGTACCTCCATTCCGAAGGCCATTAGGTTCTGAGCGGTGGATGGTGGTTCTCCCTGAGGGAATCGCATGGCCCACGGAAGACTCGACGGGCCACCGTAATCGTCCTGCACGAGAAAACACCCAACCCGTCCTATCGCGTACCCGACGGCGAGCCCCGGCGCACCCAGGTCGGCCGAGAAGCGAACGGGAATTTTCAGGCGGATACTGTTGATGATGAGAGCCCCAAGACCACCAAAGAATCCGCCGTACCACACCAGACCCGCACGGGAAAACAACGCGTCCCAACGCTGATGGAGGCCGAAGTACCAGAGCTTGGCGCCAATAATCCCTCCGATGGCGCCCACCACGATGATGCTCCACGCATACTCATCAGACATACCGCGGCCACGTAGGTCGCGTTCCATGACCCACCCGGCGCCCAAAAACGCAAACATCATCATCAATCCGAAGCCGGTGATCTCGAGCGGTCCGAGATTGAAACGAAGGGGGTAGATGTCCATTCAGTCCTATCCGGGATGGTGCGTTGCTGAAGGATGCGGGGTCGTTTCCAGCCCGGGCCACGCCATGCGCGCCTCGGCTTCGAGGTAGTGATCACTCGTACGGCCATGTTCCAGGTGAAACCAGCCGGCACGAGCAATCATGGCAGCGTTGTCCGAGTTGAGACGCGGTGGGGCAATGGCCACCCGGGCTCGTCCCGTCAGGCGTGCTGTGAGGTCTTCGGCTAGGGTGCGGTTGCACGCCACGCCGCCTCCCACGACGACGGTTGGGTATCCGGTCAACTCGAGGGCCCGTTCGAGCTTGGCGCCCAGGACATCGAAGACGGCTTGTTGAAAGGACGCTGCGAGGTCGGCCCGGTCGCGTTCGAGATCGTCCGAATCGCGTACGGCATACAGCACCGCGGTCTTGAGACCACTGAACGAGAAGTCGAACCCGTCGGCAATCATCGGTCGGGGAAGCCGGAAACGGGGTTCACCTTTTCGGGCAAGGCGTTCGACTTCGGGACCACCCGGATACCCCATTCCCAACAACGTGGCCACCTTGTCGAACGCCTCTCCGGCAGCGTCATCACGAGTTTTCCCGAGCAGGCGATAGTGTCCCCACTCAGGGACGTCCAACAGCAGAGTGTGACCCCCGGAGACGATGAGGGCGACGAACGGTGGTTCGAGATCTTGGTCTTCGAGGGTGGGCGCAAACACGTGCCCCTCGAGATGGTGAACGCCGATCAGGCGTTTGCCGGTGGCGGCCGCAAGGCCTTTCGCGTAGCTCACGCCAACGAGGAGGGAACCGATCAACCCAGGTCCGGCCGTAACCGCAATGGCTTCGATGCTGTCGAGCGTCACACCGGCCTGGTCCAACGCGCTGGTTACAACCGGAACGATGGTCCGAAGGTGAGCGCGGCTAGCGAGTTCGGGCACGACGCCGCCAAATACCGCGTGGATGTCTTGTGAGAGTATCACTAGGCTAGCGAGTTCCGGTCCGTGGTCATTCCGAATGAGGACAGCTGCCGACGTCTCGTCACACGAGGTCTCGATACCGAGGACGACGTCAACCACCGGTCCGCCGCACGACGACGGTGTCGGGGGTCGCCGTCGCCGTGAGGCCGGTCGGTGGCGTGACGACCACGACCGCAGACTCCTGGTCGGTTGCTCCACTGATGGTGACACTCGCCCGCAAGCTGTCCCGTGTGAGCAGCTGGAGGCGAGTCTTCACTCCCCGAATCGTCACCGCAACAGCCGGCGGATCGGTTGCCCACGAACCGGGGCGGTCCGACTGCACATCAACGGGAACGCCGACGATCAACCGCGTTGCGATCTCTGCTACTTCGGCCACCACCTCTACTTCGGAAGGTACGATGCGCACTACGCCGAGTCCCGTCGTATCCAACGGCACGGTCCGCCGCATTCCGGCCCGGAGATCGGATATGGTGACGGCTTCGGTGGGCAACGACGACACGCGCTGGACGTGCACGGATGGCCCGCGCACGGTCACCGACTCCGGGACGATTCGGATTGGGCCGATGAGTACGAATCCGGGATCTGTGGTGACAGAAGCCCGTGAAATGACCGGTACGTTCCGTTCCACGGCGTCGTCGAGGACCACACGGATCAGTTGCGGTTGAACCTCGACAGCCAAGACGTCGGCGTTCGGGTCTGTAATGAGATCGGCTGCCGAAAGGTCCAGCGTAAAGGCGTCGCCCGCCAAAGTGTCCGGAATCGACTTCACGATGCGAGGCGGGGATCCGTACAACTTGAACAACTCGCGCGCCGATCCCGAATACAAGGCTTGGACTTGCGGGATGGGCTGCGAAAGCGTCCGCCCTTCAGGATATATGACCTCGAGTTCGACGGGAATGATCTCCGTTGTGGGTTCTTCGGCAGCAACGACCGCCCACAATACGGAGGAGAGCACGAGCGCGGTGAGCTTGATCGGCCAGTTGCGGAAAAGCCAGTCTCGCGCCGGCGCGGCCACGCTACCGCTTGGGTTGTGAGAGGAGTTCGCGGAGCAGGGCAGTGTGCGTCGGATGATCCCATTCGGTCGCACCGATCACCTTCTTCACGATCACGCCATCACGGTCGATGATGAACGTCTCGGGCACGCCGATCGTCTGATACGTGCGTTCGATGTTGCCCGATTGGTCGTGGAGAACCTGGAAGGTGAGTTCGCGTTCGTCGATCCACTCTTTGACGCGCTCGGGACCACTTTCATCGACACTTACGGCAACCACCTGGAACCCGAGCGGGCTGAGTTCTTCATAGAGTCGCTGCATCGACGGCATCTCCGCTTCACATGGAATGCACCACGTTGCCCAGACGTTCAGCAACACGACATCACCGGCGAAGTGGTCCAGCCCCACGGAGTCTCCCGTGGCGATGTCCAGTCCGTGGAACGGGGGCGCCTCTGTGCCAACTGCCACCGGTCCCAGGGATGGGGTAAAGACCGCGCCTACGACCAGCGCGGTCCCCAAGACCCCGATGATCACCAACACGAGCATCCATTGTCCACGTTGCGCCATGATCTACACCACCGGATAACAGTGTTTGCGAAGCTCTCCGACTTCCGCTACCGGGTCATCGGCACCGAACACCGCGGACCCAGCCACAAAGGTATCGGCTCCAGCTTCGTGCGCTTCACCAATGGTGTCGCGCGTTATGCCTCCATCAACCTCCAGGCGGGCCCGGCTGTTCCGTTCGTCAAGCATTCGGCGGGCCCGGCCGATCTTGGCCGTCGATGCCGGCACATACTTCTGCGCCGCGAATCCCGGATTTACAGTCATGATCAACAACAAATCGAGGTCGTCGAGTACTTCTTCCGCGTGATCGAGCGGTGTCCCTGGGTTGACCGCTAATCCCGCCCGCATTCCACAAGCCCGGATCTGGTCCAACTGCCGCTGCACGTGCGCCGTCGTCTCCGGGTGGAACGTGAAGACGTCGGCGCCGGCATCGGCGAATGGTGCAATATAGAACTCCGGTCGCTCCACCATCAGGTGGACGTCGACGGGCAACGACGTGGACCGCTTTACTGCGTCGATTATGCCCGCCCCAAACGTCAGATTCGGAACGAAATGACCGTCCATCACGTCGACGTGAATCCAGTCGGCTCCGCCCTCCTCCAGCATCGTAATCTGCTCGGCAAGCTTGGCAAGGTCGGCGCTCAGGACGCTCGGGGCTATGACGATTTCGTGGCTCATCTCGATGGCGCTCGCGCGATGAAGATTTTCACAATGGTGCCGGGCGCACTCAGGGTGCCCGCACGGGGGTCCTGTTCAACTATGGTGCCTGGTGGGACGTCGCGGGAGGCTTTCCTCATCGTCTCGCCAACGACTAGGCCAACCGATTGCAGAATCATCTCCGCCTCATCGATCGTGAGCCCGCTGAGGTTTGGGACGGGGATAGTGGCCGCTCCTTCACTGACCACCAACGTCACTGAACTCCTCGGGAGGAGGGTGCTTCCCGTCGAAGGCCTAGTCGAGACGACCACTCCCCGCGGAACCGGCGCTTGTGTCTGAATGATACGTCCGACCTCCAACCCTGCCGCCTCTAACAGTTGGCCGGCCACAGTGGCGTGGTACCCGAGAAGATCCGGCACAGGTATTCGTTGGGGGCCGTTGCTCACCGTCAATCGAATAAGCGTACCCTCTGGGACGCCGACGCCGGCGGGAGGATCCTGCCATACTACCTGACCCCGCCCGGCGGTCGGATGAGTCACGCCTTCTATATCGGAAATGCGGAGTCCGCCATCGGCTACGCGCGTCTCGGCTTCGGTTCTTGCCAACCCCAGAAGGCGGGGGACGGTGCGGGTGGTGGCAAAGATTGGGGCCGGGAAAAGGACAAGTGCCGCAAGCAGGTACCCGAGCAGGAAGGTTCCGACGAACGCCCCCACCGTGGTCAGCGCGAAGCGTGCCCGCGGGGAAAGCGTCGCCCGCCCGCCCGGATCGAGGCCCTCTGCGGGTTCCGTATGGGCCACGGGCTGGGACTCGTCATCGACATCAGGCGCCGGGTCGTACTCGACGGCCGGTTTCCGGGGGGGCTTGGGAAGCCACCCCTTCAGTCTGTCGAGCCATCCCGCCCGGCGTGGAACATGACGTCGGAACCTCATGGGCCGCGCCGCAATCTGGCTCCGAACCCACCGTCGGTGTCGTGATCAGTCGGGAAAATGAACAGGTCGTCCTCTTCGCGTTGGTACTCTGGGTGGCACTTCAAAAAGGCATCCACGCGGTCTTCGTTCTCGTCAGACTCCAACGAGCACGTCAAGTAAACTAAGAGACCACCCGGCCTGACAATGGGGGAGACGGAATCGAGGATTTCAGCCTGCTGCCCCACTGCCCGCGCAAGCCGGGCGGGGCTGATGCGCCAGCGCGCATCGGGGTGGCGCCCAAAGGTGCCGGTACCTGTGCAGGGAGCGTCAACAAGGACGGCGTCGAGGATCCCGTAAGGGAGCGGCGGGTGGCGTGCGTCCGCGACAAACAGGGAGGCGCGCCGCTGGACGCGGTCGAGGTTGTCAGCGAGGGTCTGGAGGCGCTCCCGCGACCGGTCCGATGCCAGCACGGGATGGTCTGCGGCGTTCAACACCGCCTTGCTTCCCGGTGCCGCACATGCGTCCCAGATCTGCGCATGGTCATCGAATCGAGCATAGTCCGTCAATCGGGCCTGGCCCCCGCCTTGAACGATAAAGGCCCCATCGACATACCCAGCAAGCTCTCTGACTGGTCCAGGATCGGGGATGCGCAGAAACGAACCGTCCAACGTGTAGGCGACGTTCGCGTCGTTGAGGGCCCGTACCAGTCGGTCAAGGGACCACCGTGCGGGTCTGATCGTAAGGACCGGGCGGCGGTTGTTGTGTTGGAGCAGGGCTTTGGCTTGGGGCTTCCCGAAGCGTCCAATCCAGCGCTTGACGAGCCAGTCGGGATGGGAGAATTCCTCCGCTAGGCTCAGAAACGATGTCGGTTTGGGTGTATCGGCGATGCGCCGCAATACAGCGTTCACCATTCCCGACGCTCGGCGACATTCTCGTTTGCTAGCCTCGACCGTGGACTGTACAGCGGCATACGGCGGGATCCGGTCGAGGTTCAGGATCTGATGAGCTCCGATTCTTAGGAGGTCACGCACGTCGGGTTCCACCCGGTTCCAGGAGGCGTCGACGAACGGACGGATAGCCGCGTCGAGTGTGCGTCGATGCCGCAGCGCCCCGGCGGCGAGTTCGTGGGTGAGGCGGGCGTCGTTCGACGGCATTTTCTCGATCGCGGTGTCGAGCGCAACGTCGAAGGGCGTTTCCGAACGTACTGCGCGAAGGATGGCGAGTGCCGCGCGCCGAGGCGCGGAACCGGAGGTCGGGTCAGCCAAGCATGCCGTCGGTTGGGCTCGAAGGCATGGCGGTCTCGCGGCAGGGCATGCGACCCGCGAGGAACGCGCACCTGCCCGCCTCCACCGCCAGTCGCATCGCTCGACCCATCACGGCCGGATCGTCTGCCTCGGCTATTGCCGTATTCATCAAGATGCCGTCGACGCCCTGTTCCATCGTCAGGCAGGCATCGGATGCCGTTCCGACGCCAGCATCGACGATGACGGGAACGGTGAGTCGCCGTTTGATCGTCCGAATGTTGTGCGGGTTGATCAACCCCAATCCGCTTCCTATCGGTGACGCCAGTGGCATCACCGCTGCACAACCGGCGTCTTCGAGCCTGAGTGCCGTGATCAGGTCGTCGTTTGTGTAGGCAAGTACCTGGAAGCCTTCGCCCGACAGAGTCTTCGCCGCTTCGATCAGGCCGGCAACATCGGGCAGAAGCGTCTCTTGATCACCAATGACTTCGAGCTTGATGAAGTCGTTAAACCCTGCCTCTCGTGCCAGGCGCGAATATCGCATCGCGTCGTCTGCGGTGTAGCAGCCCGCCGTGTTGGCGAGCAAGAACCATCGGTTCGGATCGAGGTGGTGGAGAATTGCCTCTTCCTTGGATCGGTCCAGGTCGACGCGGCGCACGGCAACGGTAACGACTTCGGCGCCGGATTCCTCGATGGCGCGTAGCATGGTTGCATTATCCGCGTACTTCCCGGTGCCCACCATGAGTCGCGATTGGAACTCACGATTCCCGATCGTGAGCGAACGTTCAGCACGCGCGGTGATTGTGGTCGCCACCGTTACCCTCCTCCCACGAAGTGTACGAGTTCCACTTGATCTCCCTCATGCACGGCGTGTTGGTCGAGTTCGAGTCTTCGGACGATCTCGCGGTTGTGTTCAACTACCACGGAACGAGGATCCAGCTCGAGTACCGCAAGCAATCCGAGCAGGGAAGTCCCCGCCGGTGCCTGTTGCGGTTTTCCGTTGACCGTGAGGGTGATTTCACTCAT
Organism: Gemmatimonadota bacterium; assembly: GCA_039656555.1. Taxonomy (GTDB): domain Bacteria; phylum Gemmatimonadota; class Gemmatimonadetes; order Gemmatimonadales; family GWC2-71-9; genus CAMYLY01. The sequence goes on from JBDHLU010000017.1 coordinate 13,585, forward strand.
AAGCTCAAAGATACCAACATCGCCTGGGCTGCTGCATGCGGATCCGGAGCGTGCCACAGTGCCGTAATTGCGGCCACACCGTGCGCCCCGGCCTCTCGGCAGGCGCTGACCCGATCCTGGCTCACTCCCCCGATCGCGATCACTGGCCCGGTGTCTACGTCTCCAATCTCGTCGGTACCGAGCGCGGCGTCATTCGGGTGCGATGGCGTTGGCCAAACTGGGCCAAGAAAGACGTAGTCCGCTCCCTGCGTGAGTGCCGAGTTCGCGTCTCTCGATGAGTGGGTGGAACGGCCAATGAGCGTTGTCGAGCGTGCAAGGTTGCGAGCTGCTTCGATTGGCATGCCGGATTCGGGAAGGTGAAGGCCGTCAGCTTCCACGATCCGAGCTACATCGGCCCGATCGTTGATGAAAAGGATGGGGATGGCGTCGCGCAGTAGTTCTGCCGTGGCGAGAAAGGTCCGGCCGCTTCGCCGAGCAGTCCGAAGATGAATCGCCACGTTTCCGGCGGTCGCGATCGCCCGGACACGCTCCCAGAAATCCGGCAGGTCGAGTACTGCATCGTCGGTCACCGCGTGGAGCAGCGGTACGCCGTGGTTCACCCGAAGAGATCGCCCTTTTGCAGTCCGCGACCGCGAAGCCAGTCTTTTGCCGCCATACGTTGTTTGCCCGCGGGTTGTACGTCGAGGAATTGAAGGGCCCCGTCTCCGGAAGCAACAACGAATGCAGGGTCGGTTTCGAGCACTTCACCCGGCCGGTCATCGGCTTGGTAGTCGTCAGCCAGGAGGGGGCCGAACAGCTTCACTTCGAGATCGCCCACCGTCGTCCACGCCCCGGGTTTGGGATCGAACGCACGGACCTGACGAGCGATCCGTTCGGACGGTTCGTCCCACCGAATTCGCGTGAGGTCTCGCGTTACCTTGGGCGCGTAGGTCGCGTGTTCGTCATCCTGAATATGCCGGGCGATCGAATCAGTGGCGATCAATGCCAAGGCTTCGACCAGTGCCAACGCTCCGAGTTCAGCCAGGCGCACCAGCAGTTCGCCTCCGGTCTCGTCCGGTGCGATGGGAGTTGTGATCGCATGCAGTACTGGCCCAGTGTCCATTCCTGCGTCCATCTGCATGATCGACACCCCGCTCATCTCGTGTCCTTGCAGGATGGTGTGTTCGATTGGAGCGGCCCCGCGGAGTTTCGGGAGGAGCGAAGCATGTACGTTCACCATGCCCAGACGCGGCACGGCGAGGACAGCTGGTTTCAGGATGTGTCCGTAGGCGACGACGATTCCGATATCTGGTTCGAGTGCCCGATACTGCTCGATGAACTCCGGAGTGCTGGGGCGTTCCGGTTGCAGCACCGGCAATCCTTCCTCTTCGGCCACGACCTTAACTGGTGGTGGGACCAGGTGGGACCGTGACCGGCCCTGCGGTCGGTCCGGCTGTGTCACGACCGCCACGACATCGAACCCTTCGCCCATGAGCGCCCGCAGCGCGGGGACCGCGAAGTCGGGCGTTCCGAAGAAAACGCTACGCATCACCTTGGGGTCGACGGTTCGGGTGCCGCCGTCACTTCCTTTATGTGGCCGGTCTCCCCTTTGCGCAGCTTCTTCCACTTCTTGACCAACATTCGCCGCTTGAGTGGACTCAGGTGATCGATGAACAGAATACCGTCCAAGTGGTCGATCTCGTGTTGAATTGCGCGCGCTGTGAGGTCTTCTGCCTCGATCCTAATCCGTTCGTTTCCGAGTGACGTGGTCTCGACCACGATGCGCTGTGCCCGGTCCACGTCGCCGAAAATGTCAGGAATGGAGAGACAGCCTTCCTCACCCCGTTCCTCTCCTTCACGCTCGACGATTTTGGGGTCGATCAACACGAGTTGATCGTCGTCCTCGGCCTGCACCACGGCTACCCGGCGGGCGACACCGATTTGATTCGCCGCGAGACCGATCCCATCTTCAGCGTTCATCGTATCGAAGAGATCTTTTACCAACCGGATGATCTCGTCTTGTACCTCACCGACGCGTTTGGCCTGCTCCCGCAGCATCGGTGATCCGAGCAAATGGATCGGACGAACGCTCACGAGTCCTGCAGGATGTCGGCGACGCGTTCCCGTTGGACAACCAACCGAGACTCGCCGCTCTTGATCGTTAGTCGGTCGTCTTTAACGTGAATGACGGTTCCCACGATACCGCCTGTAGTCACGATCTCGTCGCCGCGCTGGATTTGGGTGAGGCGTTCTTTGTGCTTCTTCTCTTGCTGTGCCCGCGGCCGGATGATCAAGAAATAGAAGATCGCGATGATCGCCGCCATCTGGAACATGAATACGAACATTGACGCGCCACCGGATTCACCGGACGGAGCAAAGAGAAAGAAAGTCTCAGGTCTCACGTAGCTTCTCCCATCGTATATCGATCCAACCATTCACGGTGCCACGAGTCAAACGTCCCGTCGAGAACGTGTTGCCGAGCGTCCCCGGCCAGTCGGATCAAAAACCGTACGTTGTGAAGCGAGAGCAACCGCAACCCCAAAAGCTCGTCGGCAACGAAGAGGTGGCGGAGATAGCCCCTACTGTAGGTGCGGCATGTCTCGCAGTCGCATGTCGAGTCCAGCGGGCCCAATGCCGTTCGATAGCCGGCGTTACGGATGTTGATCGACCCATCGGGAGCGTATGCCGATCCGTTGCGTCCGTTCCGTGTCGGGGCAACGCAGTCGAAAAGATCCATACCCCGAGCAATCGAACGGAGGAGGTCTTCCGGAAACCCAACACCCATAAGATAACGCGGGCGTTCCGGTGGCAGCGACTCGGCCATCTGTTCCAAGACGTCGTACATGACGGATTTGGGCTCGCCAACAGCGAGCCCACCGACGGCGATACCAGTCCACTCACCCAACCCCAACACCTGCTCGACGGAACGGGCCCGCAGGTCAGCGTGGCCTGCCCCCTGTACGATGGGCCACATGGTCTGTTTGGTTGGGTCAGTCGCTGTCAATGCGGCGTGGCGCGTTCGGCATCGTTCGAGCCAACGCGAGGTTCGATCGACCGCGTCCGCGGCATCGGAATGATCCGCCCGTCCGGGAATGACATGGTCGAATGCCATCGCGACGTCGGAGCCGAGCGTCCACTGGATGTCCATGGCGCCTTCCGGCGTGAGGCGCCGTCGCCCGCCGTCTACGTGCGAGCGGAACTCTACCCCATCATCATCGACCGTCCGGGCACCCTCCAGCGAGAATACCTGGAACCCTCCGGAGTCGGTCAACACGGAACGTGGCCATGCCATGAAGCGATGCAAGCCACCGAGTGCTCGCACGACCTCTTCGCCCGGGCGCACGTGCAGGTGATAGGTGTTGGCCAGTACGATCGACGCCCCAACTGCTTCGAGATCGAGCGGCGAAAGGGTTCGCACGGTTCCCTGTGTTCCCACTGGCATGAAACACGGAGTGGTCACGGGACCTTGGGGAAGGTCGAGGACCCCGGCGCGGGCACGCCCATCTGTGGCGTCGAGACGGAATTCGAACATGCTACACGATCGCCATGGCGTCGCCATAGCTGTAGAGGCGATAGCCCTGGTTCACGGCGTGTCGGTACGCGTTCATCATGTGTTCGTAGCCACCGAACGCTGCAACCAACATCAGCAATGTCGATCGTGGCAGGTGGAAGTTGGTCAGCATGGCATCTACGATGGTGAACGTGAAGGACTCACAAATGAACAGGTCTGTCCATCCGGAACCAGCGTTCACTCTTGCAGGTGAAGATTGGGCCGATGCCGCTTCGAGGGTCCTGACTGTCGTGGTCCCGATGGCCCACACTTTGTGGCCGCCGGCCTTGGCCTGGTTGATTGCCTCGGCGGCGCGCTCCGATACGTCATACCACTCCGCGTGCATGACGTGGTCCTCGAGCCGGTCGGCATCCACTGGTTTGAAGGTACCGGGACCCACGTGTAGCACGACGTCTGTGATGGTGGCACCGCGCCCCTCGATTGTCTCCAGCAGATCCTGCGTGAAGTGCAGACCCGCTGTCGGTGCCGCAATGCTCCCTTCCTCTTTCGCGAACACCGTCTGGTAGCGCTCGATGTCGGCGGCGTCCGGGAGACGATCGATGTATGGTGGGAGTGGGGTGCGACCGTAGTGATCCATCAAAGTCCGTGGCTGCATCGGTCCTTCGAATCGCAGGCGACGCACACCCCCGCGCAGGACCTCTACGACTGTTGCGATGGCGTCGTCGCCAAAGCGGACGGTTCGTCCCACTTTGAGCTTTCCGCCAGGATGCACCATTGCAAGCCACGACCCGTCGGGCTCCGGATGGATGAGGAGCACTTCGGCCTCACGACCATTCTCTCTCGTGCCGGTGAGGCGCGCCGGTATTACGCGACTCGAATTGACTACTACTACGTCGCCCGGGTCGATCATAGTGGGGAGGTCGCTGATAAGCCGGTGCTGCAAACCACCAGTGACGCGGTCGACGACGAGGAGGCGGCTCGCGGTGCGCTCATCGAGAGGGCGCTGAGCGATGGCCTCTGGTGGGTAGTCGTATTGGAAGTCGCTGGTGCGTCGGCTAGCCACCGGACTCGTCATGGAAGAACGATGCCTGTCCCTCTCGAGGCGTTGGCATCTTGAATCCGAAGTGGCGATACGCCGCAGGCGTCGCCATGCGACCCCGCGGTGTTCGTTCCAGGAACCCCTGCTGGATTAGAAACGGCTCGTAGACCGCCTCCAGTGTTTCGGCGTCTTCACCGACAGCCACGGCCAGAGTGCCCAGTCCTGTTGGGCCGCCGTCGTACTTCTCGATAATGGTGCGCAAGATCCGGCCGTCCATGTCGTCGAGTCCGTACTCGTCCACATTCAACCGTGATAACGCCGCGTTCGCTACTTCGCGCGTAATCGTGCCGTCGGCGCGTACTTGTGCGAAGTCGCGAACGCGGCGCAACAACCGGTTGGCCACACGGGGCGTCCCGCGGCTCCGCTTGGCAATCTCGTTCGCTCCGTCCCGGTCCATCGGTACGTTCAACACCTTTGCTGACCGGACCACGATCTGTTCGAGATCCTCGGTCGGGTAGTATCCGAGACGCTCCACCATGCCAAACCGCGCGCGCATGGGTGGGGTCAACATCCCATACCTCGTCGAGGCGCCGACGAGCGTGAACGGTTCGATGGCCATGGGAATGGTCTGCGCGTTCGGGCCGTCCGCGATGCGGACATCTACCCGAAAGTCCTCCATGGCGGGATAGAGAAACTCCTCGAGGATGGGTCGGAGCCGGTGAATCTCATCGATAAACAGCACGTCGCCTCGCTGCAACGTGGTGAGAAGCCCGACGAGATCACCCGCCTTCTCGAGTACGGGACCGCTGGTTGTCCGGACGTTGACCCCCATCTCCTTGGCTATCAATATCGCCAGCGTGGTCTTGCCCAGGCCCGGGGGCCCAAAGAACAGAGTGTGATCGAGCGGATCGCCGCGTAGCTGCGCGGCTTCGATGGCAATGGCCAGGTTCTCTTTGACTGCCTCTTGCCCGACGAACTCAGACAATCGATCGGGTCGCAAAGATGCTTCAGCCGCTTGTTCTTCCGGCAGTGCCTCGGGCGTGGTGACTTCGGTGCGGGTCACTTGAGCGACGCGGCCTGCCAGCGAACAGGGCGATCGTCCTCAGTCACGCGATGCTTGGCATGGCAGGTGACACATTTGTCGATCACTTCCTTGTGGCTCGAGTCAACGAGCTTCCGATTCGTCACGCCACACTTGGTGCAAATCCACTCAGCGGTTTTCATGGTCACCGATCATTTTGCCTTGGTTAAGAGTTGCAGCGCCCCACGGATGAGGTCAACTGGCTTCCCTCCTTCTGTTTGGGCAACGACAGTTCGCACGGCCTTGTCGGAATCTGACGCCGAGTATCCCAGGTTGGTGAGCGCCTGTACGGCCTGTTCCGCCGGTGCGCTGGCGGACGGCGTGGAGCCAGGGCCCGCGATGTCCTTGAGGCGGTCCCTCAACTCCACCACGATCCGCTCCGCAGTCTTTTTTCCGACACCAGGCACGGTACTGAGTGTGGCCAAATCGCCGTCTTTGATCGCCCGGACCACCCGAGGGCCGCTCAACGTCGAGACCATGGCCAACGCTAGGCGTGGGCCAACACCGGTGGCGCCCAAGAGTCGCTGAAAGACCGTGCGTTCGTGGAATTCGTCGAATCCAAACAGCAGCCAGCCGTCTTCCCGGACAACCAAAACAGTCTGCAGCGTGACCTCGTCGCCAACGTTGGGGAGCCGTTCGACAACGCCGATCGGCACGGAGATTTCGTAAGTGACACCTCCGGCCGTAGCGATCGCCAGGCGATCTGCACCGATAGTGGTGAGCGTTCCTGTGATGGCCGCGATCACGCGCGTAGTCTCTTCGTGAGGAGGTAGGTCAAGGCGATCGCTACTCCATCCGCGGCGTCGTCGGGTTCGGGAATCTCCCGTAAATTCAGCAGCCGTTGGACCATGAATCCAACTTGTGCTTTCGCTGCGGCTCCTACGCCGACAACGGTCTTTTTGACCGTAGCAGGCGGAAACTCCGCTACTTCCAAACCTGCGCGTGCTGCCGCGAGTAGGATCACCCCTCGAGCCTGTCCCAAGGTCACCGTGGTTTTGACGTTCTTCGCGTAGAACACGCCTTCGAGCGCCAGCGCCGTTGGTTTGTGCCGCTCGATCAACTCGGTCACACCTTCGAACAAGGTGTCGAGGCGCTTCCCCATGGCATCTTTGGGGTTGGTGCGGATGACTCCGCACTCCAGCAGGTGACCGGGTCGTCCGCTCGCCGGTTCGACCACCCCATATCCGGTAATGTTGGTGCCAGGATCGACCCCCAGCACACGGAGGCTCACCCGCCGACCTCCGCGAGCGTATCGGCGTCGATATCGAAGTTGGAAGACACTCTTGACACGTCGTCATGCTCGTCGAGCAGGTCCATGACTTTGATGAGTTGCTCTGCTTCCTTCCCTTCGACCTTGACGGTCGTGCGCGGAATCATCGCTACTTCCGCGTCGATCACCTCCAGGCCGGCGCCAACCAGTGCTTCGCGGACCGCGTGGAGCTGCTCCGGTTTCGTGATGATGACATGACGCCCATCTTCAGATTCGACGTCTTCGGCTCCCGCCTCGAGGGCGGCCTCCATCGCGACGTCCTCGGAGTACCTGGTTGAATCGATCTCGATGTGGCCTCGCTTGTCGAAGATCCAAGCCACCGAGTTCGGCTCGCCGAGGTGACCGCCGTGTTTCGTGAAGATGTGACGGATCTCGGCTACGGTCCGGTTCAGGTTGTCTGACGTGACCTCGATCATGATGGCGGCGCCACCTGGGCCATACCCTTCGTACGTAGCTTCCTCGTATTGGACGCCTTCGAGTTCGCCGGTGCCTTTCTTGATTGCGCGTTCGATGTTGTCGCCAGGCATGTTGGCGGCCTTAGCCGCGTCAATCGCCGTACGAAGTCGCGCGTTGCCATTGGGATCGCCACCTCCCTGGCGGGCGGCGATAGTGATTTCCTTGATCAGCTTGGTGAATTTGGCAGCCCGCTTGGCATCCGTGACTGCCTTCTTGTGCTTAATCTGTTTCCACTTGCTGTGACCGGCCATTCATCCCTCGCGTAGGGCATCGAACCTCTCAATATACCGTTGGAGTGCGTCGGGAAGGAGCGAGAACCGGGGAAGAGATACCCCCTCCCCTTTCCCCGTCTCCTGACCAGCTTTCTTGCCTCTTCAATTCGCGGTGTGTCGATGAGCGGCAGAGTCCTCGCAGCCTACGTGATCGTGAGTCTCGTCTGGGGCTCCACGTATCTTGCGATCCGAATTGGAGTCGGCCACCTCCCGCCGGCGTTGTTTGGGGGCATCCGGTTTACCATAGCGGGGCTCGTGCTGCTCGGAATCGCTCTGGCGCTCGGGCGCCAGCTCCCGCGCCGGGGGCGCGACTGGGCGACCGCCGCGTTGGTGGGAACGCTGCTTCTGTCGGTTGGGAATGGCTTGGTCATCTGGGCGGAACAGTTCGTTGAGAGCGGTACTGCCGCGATCCTCGTCGTCACCGGAGCCCTGTGGATGGGTGTCTTCGACGCCGTCATTCCGGGTAGCGAGTCGCGGCCGACCTGGGGCCAGTTCGTCGCACTTCTCGTGGGGTTCGCCGGAACGGCGCTATTGGTGGGTGACTCCGCCAGCCTGACGACTGCCGGCATTGTGCCTGTCGTGGCACTGCTCGTGGCGAGCGCGTCGTGGGCCCTCGGGTCAGTGTACTCCAAGCGGCACCCGGTCGAAACCGGACCGTACGTGCACGCGGCGCTCCAGATGACGGCCGGGGGCGCGGTACTCATAGGGGTGGGTTTGGTCCGCGGCGAAGTCGGGCACTTGGAGTGGACGGCAGCCGGAATGGGTGCGATTGCCTACCTCATCGTGTTTGGATCCATCGTAGCCTACACGAGCTATGTCTACCTTCTGCGGCATGCCCAACCTGCCTTCGTTGGGACCCACGGGTACGTCAACACGATGGTTGCGGTGCTGCTCGGATGGTGGATACTGAACGAGCGTGTGACACCCATGACGTTTCTCGCCATGGGGATCATCGTTGGCGCGGTGATTTGGGTGAGGCAGGCGGAAACAGGGGAGAAGGGGAAAGGGGGTGGGGAAAGGGGTTAGTACGGAATGCCAACCCTCCCCAGCTAATCAGGATCCAGCATGTCCTCAAACCGCATGCAGTAGTGGTGGAAATACAGGTCGACGAATCCTGTCTGTCCGTTCCGGTTCTTTGCAATGATCAATTCCGTCGCGCCCTCGACCCCTCCACCCGGGTTGTACATATCCTCTCGGAAGATTGCGAGGGCCAGGTCTCCAATTTGTTTCACCGAACCAAGGGCACCGAAGTCGTCGAGATTGGGACGGGGGTCACGGCGATCGGCATTGAAACTCGGAAGTTGCGCGACGGCTAGGCATGCGATGTCACGCTCCAATGCGACGGCTTTGAGTGCGCGTACGGTCGCCGCGGCATCTTCTTCGAGACTTGCTCGGGGCGCCGGGGGTGGGAGCATTTGGAGGTAGTCGACGACGACCAGTTCCGGTTCCTCCTGCCATGCTAACTCCAGCACGTCGTCGAACTGCCGGCCCACCATTGGGAACACGTCGAGTGGCGTTTCGCTAAGGCGGAGGGCGGCGGCCCCGACCTGCGCGCGTGCTTCATCGTTGAGGTTGGCCTGCCGCAGATCGTCAATGGTGACGCGCGCTTCGATCGCAAGCGCCCGTTCCATGAGGCGGTCTTCGTCCATCTCTCCTGAGAAGAAAGCCACGCGCCGGCCTTGCGCTGCTACCCGGATCGCGAAAGCGAGTGCCAAAGCGGATTTGCCCGAACCGACATCTCCGCCCAGCAAGACGAGATCGCGTCTCCGAAGGCCACCGCCAATGACGCGGTCCAACGATCGGAACCCGGTCGGAATCGTATCGGGTGCGATTTCTCCCTTGGGTAACTCGTCGAACTGGCGGACCAGGTTCGTGAGGGAATCGCGCGGGATCCGTCGCTGGTGATTCACGCCGAGGTCGCCAAGGTGGAATCCAACGTCCTGACCTTTTGCACTGCCGCGGCAAGGGCATCTGCTGCGTTCGCGCCGAGCGTGTCCTTCGCGGGGGCAACCAATTGGTGCAGAGCCAGGGCAACGTCCGGTTCGTGTTCGCGGAGTTCTCCGAGGCCGCCTGTCATGCCACGTCGAAGCGGGGCGGGGAGCGTGAGGCTGCTCAACCGTCGCTCGAGTCCCTCCAGGCGTTTTCGGTTAGCCTCGGAGGACAGGGCGCGGGGGGGCAGGTGCCCATCGCACTGTCGTACGAAGAGCCAAAGTGCGTAGTAGGCGTCACGTCTTTGGCCACGCACCGTGTTCGTCATTCCTTCGAGCAAACGATCTTCGGTCCTGATGAATTGATCGGTCACGGTGAATCTGACATCCCCCGAACGGTGTCTGGAGTGAATGTAATGGCGGGTCGTGCCGCGGCCAGGCGTTCGACGGAGGCCGGTGCTAGGTTTACGCCATGCCACGTCCACGCACAGTGCTCTGGGTCGACGATGAAGTAGAGTCCCTGCGCGCTCATGTCCTCTTCTTGGAGGAGCAGGGCTACGAGGTCGAACAGGCTGCGCACGGCGATGACGCCATTGCGCTGCTTCGTCGCCAGCCGTATGGCATCATCCTGCTCGATGAACAGATGCCCGGCCGTCGGGGGTTGGAGTTGGTCGAAGAGATTCGAGCGATCGACCCAGCCGTACCGGTCGTCATGGTAACCAAGAGCGAGGAGTCGACTACGATGCGTGACGCCATAGGCATCGAACTCGCCGACTACTTGGTCAAGCCGGTCAACCCGCGCCAGGTCCTGACGGTCGTGACGCGGTTACTTGAAGGCGACCGGATTCGGCAACAACGCCTAGCGCGGGATTTCGTTACGCGTTTCCGCGAACTCGAGCAGCGCCGCGGGAGTGACCTGGGATGGCGCGAGTGGATCGATCTGACCGTCGAGACCTTTCAATGGGATGCCCGTCTTGGACAGGGTGACGAAACGGGCCTCAAAGATGCGCTCCACACGTTTGAGACCAGTCTTCACAGTGATTTCGCCGAATTCATTGAGAACGCATACCCGAGATGGCTCGCGAACCCCGACAAGGACCGCCCTCCGCTCTCGGTGGATGTTTGCAGTGAGTTCCTGATACCGTTGTTGTCGGAACATGAAAGCGTGTTGTTCGTCGTGGTGGATTGTCTGCGACTGGACCAATGGGAGCTACTCAAACCGGCGGTCACCGAGTTCTTCGACCTCGAGGAATCCCACTACTACAGCATTTTACCGACCGCCACTCCCTACTCTCGCAATGCGATCTTTTCCGGTCTGTTCCCCTTGGAGATCAAGGAACGGCATCCCCAGTGGTGGGGGGAACGGGACGACGAGAGCCTGAACGCCCACGAGGCCGAACTGCTCCAGGTACAACTCCAGGATCTCTCGGGCGAAAAGGTGCCGGTCCGGTACGAGAAGATCACGACGGCGGCGGACGGAGAAACACTGGTACGACGAGTCCCGGGGTACCTGTCGCAGCCTGGAGTGACGGCCCTCGTGTTCAATTTTGTCGATCAGCTGACGCACGGCCGTGCCGAAAACGCCATTTTGTATGAGGTGGCGCGTGACTCGCAGGCACTCCGGGCCGTGACACGCACGTGGTTCGACGATTCGCCTTTACTTGCCTGCTTGAAAGAAGCTGAGCGGCGGAACGTTCCGGTGTTACTGACCACGGATCACGGCTCGATCCATTGCAAGACGCCCGCGACGGTTTTCGCCAAACGGGACGCGACATCCAACCTCCGCTACAAGTTCGGTGAGGACCTTAGACCGGAGAAGTCAGCCACCGCGATTTCGGTCGACGATCTTCCGGCTTGGGGCCTTCCCAAGATGCGCCTCGGTGTGCGTCTGCTCTTGGCGATGGGCGACCACTTCTTCGTGTATCCGACCAAGCTCCGCGAATACCAAGCTCGGTATCGGGGGTCGTTTCTCCATGGTGGAGTAACGCCGGAAGAACTCATTCTTCCCATTGCACTGCTGACACCGCGCCGTAGTCGGAAGTGAGCCGCGGTAGGAGGCTGTTAGCGTACGCGCGGCCGTATCGCGGCGCGTTCGCCTTGAGTCTTGCGGCTGCCATCGTAGCCTCCGTGCTCGATGGATTCATGATGGCGTTGCTGATCCCGTTCCTCCGCGTGCTCTTCGATGCCGGAGGTGTTGAGACGGCAAGCGGAGTCGAGCGGGTCGTCGCATTCGTGGCGGGTGGGTTGTTGACGGGAGACCGCGATGTCGTGCTGCGCAACGTGGTCTTCCTCATCTTGGCGACAGTGACGCTCAAGAACGCTGGTGTCTACGTCACCGCGTTCGTCAGCCGTCGGATGCAAGAGCAGGTCGCGCGGGATCTGCGGGCCGATGCCTTCGCCAAGGTGCTCCAGCACCCACTCGCGCGTTATCGCGACACCAAGGGCGGCCAGGTCGTGAGCACCGTAATGGCGGACGTAGACCAAGCCAAGACTCTCGTCTCAGCAACTATTGTCGCTACGCTGCGGAACGCGATTCTCGCAGTGGTCTACCTATCCATCCTTTGGTTTCTTTCGTGGCGGCTCACTTTGGTCGTCTTGCTCATTGCGCCGGTAATCGTCCTCGCGTTGCGTCCGATTCTCGCGCAGATCCGTGCGCGGTCGAGGACCACGCTCGAAGAGCGCGGAGAGATGACGGCCGTGGTCAGCGAAACCGTGCAGGGTGCTCGGGTCGTGAAGGCGCACCGCGCAGAGCAACATGAGGCCAAACGGCTCGAGGAGGCTGCGGACCGGCACTTGGATGCATCGGTCGGCACGAGTCGTTTTGCCGAATTGGCGAGCCCCATGAGCGAGACACTGGGAGCCGGTGTCATTGTCTTGTTGCTCGCCTCCGTCGCGGCCGGCGTGGGAGGGCTCGATGCGATTCGGCCGGAGGTGTTCGTGACGTTTGTGGCGGTTGCCCTCCGTCTGCTGTCGCCCGTCAAGAAGCTCTCTCAATTTCCGGCTATTGCGGAACCAGCGCTCAGTGCGGCGGATCGCGTATTCGCCCTGCTCGATGTCGACCCTACAGACACGGATCACGGGCCGGCCACAGACTTCAGAGATTTTCATCGCGAAATCCGGTTCGACCACGTCTGGGTAGCCTACGCAGGCGACGAATGGGTACTCCGCGATGTCTCCCTGCACGTGGGCGCCGGCGAAGTCGTGGCGTTGGTTGGGCCTTCAGGTGCGGGGAAATCTACGTTGGTCGATCTGCTTCCTCGCTTCATCGATGCGCAGCGCGGTGTCGTGTCAATCGACCGTGTGCCAGTGAATAGGTTGACTCGCCGCTCACTCCGTCGGGCCATGGGGATCGTCAGCCAGGAGACCGTGCTCTTTAACGAGACGGTTCGCGCCAATATCGCGTATGGCGACCAATCCGGTGCCGGCAATGCGGCGGTAGAGGCTGCCGCCCGTGCCGCTAACGCTCATGAGTTCATCCTACGGCTGCCGTGCGGGTACGAAACGAGGATTGGCGAGCGAGGCACGCGGCTCTCGGGAGGCGAGCGACAACGAATTGCGATTGCCAGGGCACTTCTTCGCGATGCGCCCATCCTGATTCTGGACGAAGCAACCTCTAACCTAGATCCGGAAACAGAGCTACTCGTTCAGGAGGCCATCGAACGCCTCATGTCCGACCGAACCGTGATCGTTATCGCGCACCGATTGTCGACCGTGGCGCGAGCTGATCGGATCATCGTCCTAGAGAATGGTCGTGTTGTCGAAGAAGGAGTGCATGATCAGCTGGTGGCTGCTGGCGGCGTGTACCAGCGGCTCCACGGGGGGTGATCTGTGGCGGGGTGCATCTTCTGTTCGATTATCGATGGTACCGAGCCGGCGGCGATCGTGTATGAGGATGACCGAGCGGTTGCCTTTCTCGATTTGTTTCCGGTGCATGCCGGTCACACGTTGGTCGTACCTAGACAACATGTCGAAGACCTAGTTGCCAGCCCCCCGGACATCGCGGGCCATTTGATGAAGGTTGCCCAACGACTAGCGCCGCGCATCGTTCGCGTGGTGGATGCGGCCGGTTTTAACGTGTGGACGGCAAACGGCAAAGCGGCGGGCCAGGAGGTGTTCCACTGCCACTTGCACATTCTGCCGCGTTTCGACAACGATACTTTTGGTTTGCGGTTTCCGAAGTCCTATCCGCAAGAAGCCGAGCGTGGCGAGCTGGATAGGATCGCGGACCGCATCAGGGAGATGAAATGAACGCGATGGCGTCGGTTTTCTTGCCCCGTCGGAGCCAGATGTAGTTGCCGGCCAGCACATGGTCACGCGTCGTTTTTCCCTCCGCCGGTAACTTTTCACCGTTTCGGTACAACCCTCCCTGAGACAACAGACGGCGCGCTTCACTCTTGGATTTGGCCAGCCCTACTGCAGCCACGAGGTCGACGTTGGTGAGGCCCTCGCCGAGTTCGATTTCGGCGCTGGGGAGTTCGGCCCTCAAGGTCTCCCAGGTTGGAGTGGTTGCCGAATGGGGGTCGAGTTCTCCGAACAGGACCGCGGAGGCATCGCGCGCACGATTTACCGCGTCGGTGCCATGAACGCGCTCCGTCACATCGTACGCCAGCGCACGTTGGACCTTTCGTCGCTCCGGTGCCTCTCGGTGGTCCCCAAGCAACCGGGTAATCTCGTCCTGCGTCATGAACGTGAACGTTTTCAGGAATGCATCTAGGTCTCGGTCGTCGGCGTTGATCCAGAACTGGTAGAAGGTGTACGGAGATGTCAGTTCCGGGTCGAGCCACACTGCTCCAGTCTCGCTCTTTCCGAACTTCTTGCCCGACGCCATTGCGACGAGCGGGGCGGAAAGGCCGTGGGCCTCGCGCCCCTCGAGCCGACGGATGAGGTCGATGCCTGCGGTGATGTTGCCCCATTGGTCTGAGCCCCCGAGTTGCAGTTCGCAGTCGTGGTCTCGAAACAGGTGGAGAAAGTCGTAGGCTTGGAGGAGCATGTAGGTGAACTCGGTGTACGAAATGCCGTCCTGCATTCGCGACTTCACCGACTCTTTTTGGAGCATGCCCGCGACGGTAAAGTGCTTCCCGATATCACGAAGGAAGGGTACGAGTTCGAGTTTCCCAAGCCACGTGGCGTTGTCCACCATCTGCGCGCTAGCCCGACCGGGGCCGAAATCGAGGAACCGTTCGAATTGCTTCCGTTGGAGGGCAACGTTTTCGGCCACGGCGTCCTCCGAGAGCAGTGGGCGCTCCTCGCTCTTGCCGCTGGGATCGCCGATCAATCCGGTACCGCCACCGATGACCACCAGGGGTCGGTGGCCGGCACGCTGGAGGTGCGCCAACAGCATCACCGGGACGAGATTACCAATCTGGAGGCTGCGCGCCGTGGGGTCGAAGCCGACATATCCGGCGATGGGTCCGCAGGAGAGCCGCCCGGCAAGGCCCGGGGTCTGATCGTGGATCAGACCGCGCCATTGGAGTTCGTCAAGAAGTGGATCTGTCATATTCGGTTGTATGAGGCCTCGGCGGCGAAGGTTACGTACCGCCAATCCTGGTGGCAAGCAAATCCGGCACTTACTACGTTACAGCCATGACTGAACCCCGACCGAGTCTCTGGAAGTGGGTCCGCGCCCGGTGGACCCCGCGGATCCAGCGCGTCATGCTGCTGGGGGGCATAGGTGTGGTTGGGTTGGGGTTGGGCGGAATCTACGGGTCGTGGACCCGGGCCTGCGCCGGAGCGGCTTGTCCCTCTATCGGCGTGCTCGAATCCTACCGGCCTACTCAGGCCCTCAAAGTCTATGCGGCCGACGGGAGGTTGATCACTGAAGCCGGCGTCGAACGACGTACCGTACTCGGGTTCGACGAGATCGATCCTACTCTCCGCGCCGCGTTCCTAGCGGTCGAGGACAAGCGGTTCTACGAGCACAATGGTGTAGACCTCATCCGATTCCTTGGTGCGGCCAAACAAGTCGTGTTGGCCCTCGACTATGTCGAAGGCTTTTCTACGATCACGATGCAGTTGGCGCGTAACGTGTTCCGGCAACAGTTGCCGACGACCAAGACCATCCAACGAAAAGTCCGGGAGATTCAGGTCGCGCTCGAACTGGAACGGACGTACTCCAAAGACCGCATTCTCGAGTTGTACCTCAATCAGATATTCATGGGTGGCAGTGCGTACGGCGTAGAGGCCGGGGCACAGCGGTATTTCGGTAAGTCGGCCAGATCATTGAACCCGGCCGAGGCAGCGGCGCTCGCCGCCATCGCGAACGTACCGAACAACTACGACCCTCGGCGGTATCCGCAGCGTGTCCTGCAACGTCGAAACCTCGTGCTCAATCTAATGCGCGCCGATGGATACATCACGCCTGAAGAAGCTGAAATTTGGAAGGCGTATCCCTTGGAGGTCAGCTCGCGTGAGGACTACGGGGATGTCGCTCGGTACTTCGTCGAGTGGGTGCGGCAGCAGCTATATGCGCGTTGGGGGAACGCCATCTACGAGCGAGGCTATCGGGTATACACGACGCTCGATCTCGATATGCAGTCTGCGGCTGAGCGTACCATCGAGGCGCAACTCGAATTCATCGAATCGGGTGGTGATGGGGTGTACCGGCACCTGACGTATCAGCAGTTTGTCGATAGCGTGAGGGTCGAGGGGCAAAAGGTGGCCCAGACGCCTTACCTACAAGGCGCAGTCGTCACGCTCGACGTTGACTCGGGCTA
>JBDHLU010000018.1:0-7499 GCA_039656555.1 Gemmatimonadota bacterium
CCAGCGGTAACGCAACCAACACGGCCGTTACCGCTAACGTCACGCCTGCAATGACAAGCTCGGTGCGGGCGCTCCGCCTCAGCAGAACAACTGTCTTGGGCTGAGCGATAGTGGGCTTGAGGCGGCGCCAATTGTACGCTCCGAGACCCGCGACGACGCCAAACAGGAGCAGTTTGATTACCAGGGTGCGTCCGTAGATGCCGGTCCAAAGATCACTGATCGAATCCAGATACACGATGGCCGTGAGCAATCCGCTCGCAACCAAAACTGATACGGCCCCTACAGCAAGCGGCGAGAACGCCCGCACAGCAGCGGGAAACGCGCCGTCGTTTCCCGGGCGAACGAACAGCATCACGGCGAGTAACGTGCCTACCCAGAGACTCACGCCAGCCATGTGCGCGATTTGTGCGATGGCGCTCAACCACGCTAGTCCCTCGCGACTGACGGCGTGACCCGTGAGCGGGGCCGTTACGACCAAGGCAACCGCTGCCGCCACCGTCAGAACGGTTCGCGCGCGGGGCACATAAAACGACGCAACGAGAAGCGCCACCGCGAGTATTGCGGTGGCCATCTGCCAACGCCAACCGGTCCCCCATGCGGTGTCGACTACTACAATTCGTACATATTCCCACGTCACGGACTCGTCGATCCCGAAGATCGAATACGTCTGCGCATACAGACGCCACAGGACGGCCGCGGACAAGACGATGGCCGCGCCAAGCGAAAATCGATGGAGACCGCGCGCCGCTTGCCCGAGAACGGCCACGCGGAACCCGGCAGCACCGCCGATCGCCACGATGGAGACGTACCAAAACCACCGCCCAACTGCAGCGTATACAGAGGCCAGCGTTTCAGGACTCAATGGTACCTCGTGTAAAAACGCGAGAAACAGCTAGCGTGGCTGCTGCCCTTCGGCCTGCACCTCGAAGTCATAGCGTCCTCGAATCGCGTGGCCGTCGCTGCCAGCGGTCCGCCACGTGACCCTGTACTTCCCCGGTGACAGGTCGCCCAAGACCTGAGCCTTGAACGACGTGGCGTCGTCGGTCTTCTCGACCTTCGCCACGTCGATCTTGCCGTTAGCGCCTTCGATCCCGATGGCCGACAGCGCGAACTCCGGGTCCTCACTAAACCAGAGCCGTACCGTGTCGGGGGCCGCCACCAACACCTGATCTTGCTGCGGATAGCTCTTCGTCAGACGCAGGTGCAGCGAGGCCGCCACCGTGCTCGATACCACCAGGCCCAGCGCCCCGACAGCAATCACACTCCTCGCAACCCCTCGAAATCGCGACATACCGCTCTCCTCAAGAAACGAGTTCCGCTCAAGAAAACCACATTGGAAGGCCCACAGCGGGGCTGCTCCGAATCGAAGCCTGTATCGCAAACGTCGGTCCGGCCTGTCACCAGCTGTTAAGTCATTACACTTCAACACCTTAACCCTCGGGACCGCTTCGTATCACCCGCAGCGCGAGGGGAATGTCCCCACCCCATTGGGGCAAAAGCCCCGACGTGGCGCCATCAGATCCGATTCCGGCTTCATTTTCCTGCACCATTCATTGATTCAGTCGGCGCTGCATGACACCGTGCCGCTAATCGGATTCGTCATTCGATTCATCGGCAGTCAGTGATTCCCGATTGGCCAGAAACACAAACCGGGAAACGGCGACGATGCCGATCCCAACGAGCACCCACCAGACCCACATGGATCCCATCGCACTAATCGAATGCATCATGCTCCTTCCTGCGGTCGGTGTCGCGGATTTAGACTTGCGATCTGTGATGTGAGTGGGCAACCTCTGAACCGTTCGAGCATATTGCCTAAGTGTGGACAACCTTGAGGGTTAAGTCGTGAATGCCACGTCCGAGTATCCATAACGCATGGGCCAGCTAGCGGACTCACCGGGTCGGATGACCCACACACCGCACGGACGGGTTTCGATAGGATTCCAGGCTCAGCTCCTGGTGCTCCTGCTGACATTCGGGCTCGCGCCATCCATTCTCGTCGTTTCAGTCGGGTTCGTGGTCAGCCGGGCAGTGATACTCGAGCAGACCGAACGGAGCCTCGTGGACATCGCGGATCGAGAGGCGACCCTAGTCAGCACGGAGCTCCGGCGTCAACGCCTGCTACTGCGAACGATCACGGGCCAACTTGCGGCTCGCGAAACTGACCGGGAGCCAGCGGATCTGGCACCTCTGCTGAGGAGCAGCCTTCAAGACGAAGGTGTCTTCGACGGTTTGCGCCTGGCCACCAAGGACGGCCGCGAGCTCGCGCACGTTGCCCTCGGAGACGCCGACCCCCAGTGGCCCGAGACATTCGACGACGCGTCCGGAAGCTCTGTGGCGTTGCACTACGGTGCCGATGGCCCCATCGCCTACATGCTTTCCGAGACGATCCCAAGAGCAATCGACACGCTCGTGCTCACCGGGCATGTCGCGGCCAAGGATTTCGAGAACCTCTTGGGGCTCGGGTTACACCCCCTGGGGATAGTCGAGCAAGGCCTGTTCGACGCAACCGGCCGCGTCATTCTCGTCCCGCACGATCACGCGGCGGAACTCCTGCACACCGCGTGGGAGGCCCAAGGGCCGGAATCCGCTGGGGTCATCGAGATGGACGTTGGCGGCGCCCCGGCGCTCGTCTTCACCACCGCCATTCCCGAGATCGGCTGGACACTCGTGGTCTCGATGCCGACGAAGCTCGCACTCGCCCCTATTACACGTCTTCGATCCCTCACGATCGTGGTGATGCTAATCGTCGCAATGATAATCGTGGTCACAGCGCACTTCGTGGCCGCATACGTCACGCGACCGCTCCGCGAACTCGCGACTGCTGCACAAGACTTCGGACACACTGGGTTGTATCAAGCAGTCCGACACCGTGGAATCGCCGAAACGGAAGCGCTCGTCCACGCATTCAACGAAATGGCCGGCGACCTTTCCCAGTCGCGGGAAGAGATCGAACGGATGCACGACCAAGAGATGGAGCGCGCTCAACAGCTCGCCACCGTGGGCGAGCTGGCCAGCGGCGTGGCTCACGAAATCCGAAATCCGCTGACGGGAGTGCTTGGTGCCCTGGAACTCGCACGGAAGCGCGTTCCTGATGACGACGACGCGGACGCCCTATTAGAGGAATCCCTGGTACAGTTGCATCGTATCGAAGACGCGACTGCGCGCCTGCTCCAATTCGCTCGCCCTCCTGCGCTGCAGGCCGTGGTGGTGGATCCGAACCTCTTAGTTGAACGCGCCATGACAATCGTGAGCCCCAAGGCCGACACTCGCCGCGTTCAGCTGCACACGACGCTCTGCGAAGGCTCCGCTGCGGTCAACGTCGACCCGGAACTGCTCGTCCAGGTAATCGTCAACATCATGCTCAACGCCATTGACGCGGTGGACACGGGCGGGACAGTTACGACCACCGCAGTTTTGGTGGACACCACGGTACGCATCGCGATCAGTGACACGGGCCCGGGAATCGCGGAAGATCAGCGAGATCAGATCTTCCGCCCCTTCTACACGACAAAACATCAGGGGACCGGCCTAGGGCTCCCGATCTCCCAGCAGATCATCATACGGCATGGTGGACAGATCGTAGTGGAAGCGACACCTTCGGGCGGCGCATCGTTCGTAATCGTCCTTCCGACCGTGCAGGAAGCCGAAGCATCTCATGCCTGACCCCAAAGTGCTCGTCGTGGATGACGAGAAACTCATTCGCGTCTGGCTCGAAGCCCACATGAGCGACGCGGATTTCGATGTACGCGCCGTCGAAACCTGCGCGGAGGCTCGCGCAGCATTCGCCGAATGGTCTCCCGACGCCGTCGTGCTGGATCTCCGCTTGCCGGATGGAGACGGCATGGATCTACTCGAGGAATTCATCGAGGCCGACCCAGACGTGGCGATCGTCATTCAGAGCGGTCATGGAGATATCGGCACGGCCGTCGAAGCGGTGAAGCTCGGCGCATACCACTTTCTCGAGAAGCCACCTAGACTCGAAGTCCTGCTGACCACACTCGCGAAGGGTCTCGAGACGCGGACCCTCAAGCGCACGGTGTCTGGCCTGCGCCGGCAAGCCGGATGGAAGTTCGCCCATGTCGAAATCGTCGGGCGATCGAGCGCGATGCAACGCGTGGTCGAGTTCGTGGAAAAAGTCGCCGCCAGCGGTTCCTCAACGGTGCTCCTTCGCGGAGAAAGTGGAACCGGGAAGGAGGTCGTCGCCCAGGCCCTTCACGCCCATAGTCCCCGGGCCGATTTTCCGTTCCTCGAAATCAACTGCACGGCGTTGCCTGAAAGCCTGTTGGAATCCGAACTGTTCGGTCACGAGCGCGGTGCGTTTACCGATGCCAAAGAACAAAAGAAGGGCCTCCTCGAACTCGCTGATCGGGGCAGCGTGTTGCTGGACGAGATCGGCGACCTTCCGGCGGGGGCCCAAGCGAAGCTGCTGCGATTTCTCGAGACCCGATCGTTCAAACGCGTGGGCGGGGTTCGCGACATCTCGGTGGACATACGGATCATCGCGTCGACGAATCGCGATCTCGACGCAGCCGTTCGGGACGGGAGCTTTCGCCGAGATCTCTTTTACCGCCTCAACGTCATTCCGCTCACGATCCCGCCCCTGCGCGATCGTCCGGAGGACGTGGAGCCGCTGGCGCAATATTTCCTAGCGGAATTGGCAACTCGACTTCGCCGACCTCCGCGCGAGCTTGCCCGCGACACGGTGCAAATGCTCGAGCGATACGGGTGGCCCGGTAACGTACGCGAACTGCGCAATGTCATCGAGCGGGTGGTCATTCTCGAAGAAGGTCCAATCATCCAGCCGAACCATCTCCCCGATGAACTACAACCCGGAGCACGGGCGATCGACCTCGAGCCAGGATTCACGCTTCCTCCTGCCGGTATCGATCTCGAGGAATTGGAAAAGGATCTCCTATTGCAAGCGCTCCGGCGCGTCAAAGGAAACAAGACACGCGCAGCGCAGTTGCTTGCCTTGAGTCGCGATACACTCCGCTATCGACTCGAAAAACATGATATCACGTACGAAGGCTGACCTCGCCTTCAACCGCCAGTTCGGGCTGCCGTGCCACCTGCCACCGACGCCAAATGAGATAGATCGCCGGGATGACCACCAGCGTCAGGACCGTAGCTGTTACCATGCCGCCCACCATGGGTGACGCGATGCGTTTCATCACGTCGGCACCGGCTCCCGTACTCCACAGAATCGGCGCCAGTCCCGCCGTGATCGCCGTCACCGTCATGATGACCGGCCGCAAGCGTTCCAGCGCGCCCTCACGGACCGCTGCGGCTACGTCCGATGCATCGCGCATCCGACCTTCGAGACTCCGGCGGTGGAAAGATTCGTCGAGGTAGATCAGCATGATCACCCCCGTCTCGGCGGCAACTCCCGCGAGGGCAATGAACCCAACCCATACAGCAACACTGGTGTTGTAACCGAGAAGCCACAGGAACCAAATGCCGCCGACCAGCGAGAACGGCAACGCCAGCATCACGATCAGCGACTCGGCGACGCCTCGGAAATTCAAGTACAGAAGAAGGAAAATGATGCCGAGCGTAACGGGGACTACGACCCGCATCTTCTCTATCACGCGCTGCATGAATTCGAATTGACCGCTCCACACGAGTGAATACCCTGTTGGAAGAACCAGCTGCTCATCGACTATACGGGCGGCGTATTCGACATATCCCCCAACGTCCGACGTCTCGATATCGATGGTAACGATGGCGACAGGGAAGGCGTTCTCTGTCTTGATCGCCATGGGACCCTGAAGCGCAGTAACTTCGGCGACCTGTCCCAGCGGAATCTGCTGGCCGCTCATCACGGGTATCACGACTTCCTTCAATTTCTCGATATCGTCACGCAGCTCACGCGGGTAGCGGACATTTACTACGTATCGTTCTCGGCCCTCGACGATGACGGCGGCGTTGACCCCACCTACCGTCGCCATGATGGCCCGATGCACGTCCCCAACGTTGAGACCGTACCGTGCCGCCTCCTCACGATCGACGTCGATGTCCACGTAATACCCCGACACTCCACGTTCGGCGAATGCACTCCGGGTGCCCGGAACATCCTGCATGATCTTTTCCAAGCGCTCGCCGATAGCTTGGAGAGAATCGAGATCCGGTCCAAAAATTTTGATTCCGACGGCGGTTCGGATGCCAGTCGCCAGCATGTCGATACGCCCCTTGATGGGCATCGTCCACGCATTCGTGACCCCTGGCATGCTCACCGCTTCATCCATGTCTCGCACGAGCTGCCCGTAGGTCATGCCCTCGCGCCACTCGTCTTCCGGCTTGAGTGTCACGGTCGTTTCGAACATGGAGAGGGGAGCGGGATCGGTAGCCGTCGTCGCTCTTCCGACCTTGCCAAAGACGATTTCGACCTCGGGGAACGACTTGAGCACACTGTCCTGGTACTGCATCACCTTCCGTGCTTCGGCGATCGAGACACCTGGCACGGTTGTGGGCATGAACAGGAGAGACCCCTCACGCAACGTGGGCATGAACTCGCTTCCCAACTGCCGCCACGGAAACACTGTTGCCAAGAGCACCAATACGGCACCGGCAACCACGAGCCACGGCATGCGGACCACTCCGTGAATGACGGGACGATAGATCCATCGCAGCAGTCGATTGAGGGGATTGCGCCCTTCGGGTTGAATCTTGCCCCTGATCAGATACCCCATGAGCACGGGTACCAGGGTAATCGAGAGCAACGCGGATCCGGCCATCGCAAACGTCTTGGTGAACGCGAGGGGCTTGAACAACCGACCCTCCTGAGCCTCCAGAGCAAACACCGGAAGGAAGCTGAACGTGATGATGAGGAGCGAGAAGAAGAGCGGAGGGCCGACCTGTTTGCAACTCTCCAGCACGATCTCCCACCTATTCGTATTCTCGTCGGCGCGTTCGAGGTGTTTGTGCATGTTCTCGATCATCACGATGGCACCATCGATCATGGCGCCGATCGCGATCGCGATGCCACCCAAACTCATGATGTTCGCACTCACCCCGATGGCACGCATGACGATGAACGAGATGAGAATGCCGATCGGAAGCATGATGATCGCGACCAACGCGGATCGGGCGTGAAAGAGAAACAGCACCGCCACTGCAGCTACGATGAGCGATTCCTCGAATAGCTTTTCGCGAAGCGTCTCGATCGCGCGGTGAATCAAGTCGCTTCGGTCGTAGACGGTTCGCAACGTCACATCCGCCGGCAGGCCGCTCTCGATTTCGGCCAACCGCTTCTTGACGGCCTCGATCGTCTTCAACGCATCGGTCCCGAACCGCATGACCACAATGCCCGCCACGACCTCACCACGTCCATCCAGATCAGCCGCACCGCGCCGCGGCGCGGGTCCGAGTTGCACGTTGGCGATGTCAGACACCCGGATGGGCGTTCCGTTCGGCGTTACCCCCAGTGTGATATTCTCGATGTCGTCGATACCATCGAGATAGCCGAGCCCCCTGATCATGTACTCCCGACCACCCAT